>URJC01000105.1 GCA_900548135.1 uncultured Odoribacter sp.
ATGGACATCGGCTGATGAAGCTGCTAATAACCGGTCAGCACAGATTAATCTGGAGATAACAACCTGGGATGAATCAACGACAGATATGCATTTTGATACAGAACATTATTTCGGGCTTTCTACCCGTGAGGTTGTTTTGGGAAGTAAGCAAAATGCTTTAACAACTGTTTTGGTAAATACGGATATTCCGGACTATATGCTGCAGTGGTCCGACGAGGCAGGGAATGTTTTGGGTACGGCTTCAGCGGAATTGACCAATGCGTATTTTAAAGTCCGGAAAGTGGAGAGTGGGGATAGCCTGCTGGTAACTGCGCTACAGAATAACGGTGCTAACAATAGTGAACGGACAGGTTATTTTGTCATATCGGCTAACCGTTGGCGGATATTAATGACGATCCGTCAATCAGTTTCGGACATGTCCGTAAAAGCAATCAGTTTGCTTTCTTTCAGAAATTCTCTGGGTTATTTGGGGATGAATTATTTATTGCCGGTAGTAACTCCGGATAGTAGGGGGGCGGGAACTGCCGGAATATTAGGAAACCTGAATAATTTCGGTCCTTCAGGTACTGTTGTATGTGCCGGTTTTAATTTGTTCGTATCCAATATGACTACCAATGCTATTTCTGATGCTTCGTTAGCTGCTGCTGATATCGTTTATTTCAATTATGTCAGTAATAGTGCTTTAAACCGACAGAATATTTCTGCCGTGCAGCGTTGGTTGAAAGCCAGTAAAAACCGGGTACTGATCGTGTCTATGGACGGTTCTGATGTGAATGTCCCCCTATTGACAGATTTATTGGGTAATACTAATAATATTAATTGGTTTACCTCAAATACCGGTCCTTTCCCTCTCGTGGAAAAATCGGCTACTAATTTTTTTACTGATACCGGTCCTTTTACCGTTTCTCCTTATACTCCTGTTGCTTCGGGGTTTTCTTTTCAGAATTATGATGCATACCACGGGGAAATCGGTGCCGGAAGTGCCGCGGGGATTACTCCGATATTGAATGGTCCTGGCGGAGGGATCGTTTTAGGAATAGATATGTCAAGACGTATTATTTATATGGGAGATATTGATCTCAATACTGCTTACAATGGTACGGGATCTTCCGCAACTAATCATATTAATAATACAATCGGTACTATCAATAATGATGCAGCCAAATTGATTGCGAATGTATTTGCTTGGGCTGCGGGGGTTGTTATAGGCGAATAGAATGTAATTAGGAAACGAGATCTGATAGGTTGTTGGGTTTACATTTGTATAAAATAAATAATTTATGGTATGTTTAAAGTTAGCACTCAAAATGATTTTCCCTTACGGATTTCAGGTATAAAAGCTTACTTTAGCGCATAAACCATCTCTTTAATTTCCTGTGCCCATTCTGCCGGTTTTTTACTTTTGTTGAGGCTTTGCCAGGGAATAGGTTTACCGATATGCAAGGTGAAAGTTTTATTACGTTGTTTGAATGTTTCGTCGGGTAAATAGAGCATTTCCAGATTGGCTTTCAGTTTAATTTTTTTTCTGAAATTTGCCAGATTATAGAAAAAGTCTGAGTTTTTTCCATCGATAAAGATAGGAACGATATCCCGTTGATGCTGAATTGCTTTGGAAACAAAACTTTTTTGCCATTCGAGATCTTTTATTATTCCTTTCTGTTTCCGGCTGACCAAACCTGCAGGGAACATAATCATTTGACAACCGGAAGCATAGGCTTTTTCAATTGCAGCTACGGCATTTTTAGCCTGTGCTCCGTGTTTGTTGACAGGAAGGAATATGTTGTTCAGATTTTTCAGGTTTAATAACAAATCATTCACAGGGAATTTTAGTTCGGGATAATGAGTTCCCAAAAATGAGATTAAGATAATCCCGTCCGGACCTCCCAGGGGATGATTGGAAACGAAGATATAACGTCCTTCAGGGGAAGGAAGATTTTCAATACCTTTTACTTTATATGACACATTTAAGTATTCCAGTATAGCATCTGAAAAAGCCAATCCTTTCCGTTCTCCGTAACGGGTAATGAAATCGTTGATATCATTTTGATGGATTATTTTTTTCAGGTAAGAGAATACAAATCCCGGGATCATTTTGGCTAAACCAGGATTCTTACTTTTAAAAAGTTGTTCAATGTATACTGGTTTTATGCAATTGTTGTCTGTCATATTGTTTCTGCTTTCGATTGCACAAAGATAAAAATTAAAATGTTTAAGTGAAGATAATGACGGATGATTCCTGTCTAATCCGGAAATTTGTCAAATCTCATTGATCTGGTATTGAAAATGAATGTTTGGATTACCAGGGAATTTCCCCTTTACTTTTAATGTAACTGTTTGATATGTATATCTGCTTGCCGGATTTACTCCTTTTTATACCACGGTTTGAAAATATCAGCTTATGGAAACTTTCAGCGGGCGTTTGCGTTATAAGGAGTATGTAATAGAAAAACTGAACTAAACTGATAAGTTAAACTAAAAACGAGAAGTATGAAACGTACATTTTTTATGACTGGACTGGCAGTTTTGGCATTGTCGTTTTTCATGACCGGCTGTAATTCAATGAAAAAATTGCAGAAGGATGTGATTGAAACTGCTGTTGCTGGTTATGTCAATCCTCAACAATTGGAAGCTGTGAACGGGGTGGTGAATTTTAATTATACCGTAAATTTTGCTCCTAAACAGTTTGATAAAAAGATGATTTTGAAGATTACCCCTAAAATTCAGTATGGGAGTCAAATGATGAATTTGCAGCCGATGTTTTTACAAGGCGAGAAAGTGAAGGATGCGAATTATCCGGTGGTAAACTATGATCAAGGTAGCAGCTTTACACAGAAAATGTCATTTAATTTCAAACCGGGAATGGAAAATGGAGTACTTTGGGCGGATATAGAAGCAATGCGGGGTAAGAAATCTTTTATGCTGAGTCCTGTAATCCTGAATAAAAATGGTATTAAAGTATGGCAACAACCTGCTTTTACCCTGGATGGTGTGAATTATGTCCCGGCAATGACTGAGACTTTTGTGGAGGATGTTCCGGCTGCAGGTGTTGGAGTTGTTAGCGGTTACGTGATGTTTCCGTTAGGTAAGTCCACGATTAGCCAGGCAGAACAGAATTCAGCAGTGATGTCACAGGCTGCGAAAGCTATGGAAAAAGTACTGGCTAACAAAGATGCTAAGATAACCAATATGTTTATTTATGTATCTAACTCTCCGGAAGGGGCAGAACGTCTGAATAAAAATTTGGCCAATAACCGTTTCCGTTCAGCAAAAACTTTCTTTGAAAAGGATCTGAAACTGGTAAATACACCGATGGCAAAGAATCCGAAATTTGTAGTTCAGCAGACAGTGACTGAAAACTGGAATGGGCTGTATATGTTATTAGAAGATTCAAATATTAAGAATAAAGCTCAGATTATAAATGATTTGAAGAATGCTCCGAACCCGACAGCCCGTAATAAAGTGATTGATACGTATATTGCTAAAGTACCTGAATTGAAAGATGTGATCCTGCCGATTCTCCGTCGTGCTGATTTCTTTGTTTTCTATACCGTGCCGACGACTATTCAAGAAAACGTACAGATGACTTATTTTGTCCCTCAGCTGACCGAAAAAACTCCGGCTGTGACGGCACAGACTAATTGGCAGTTATTGAATGATTTAGCTGTGATGGCAATTGATAATAAAGAATATTCCAAAGCACAAAAATTGTTGGAAGCAGCAGTTGCTTTGAAAGATGAGGCTACTGTGAACAATAATCTGGGGATCATTCATGCTCAGATGGGCCATAAACGGGAAGCTTCCCAGTATTTTGATAAAGCTAAAATCCGGAAAGAAGCCCGTTACAACATGGGATTGATATTGATGCAAAATGGGGAATATGCTAAAGCTATTCCTTATTTGAAAGATCAACCGAATATTAATCTGGCTTTTGCACAGTTGATGAATAATGATAACCGTGCAGCATTGGATACTTTCCATAAAATTAAACTGAATAAAGCTATGGATTATTATTTAATGGCTGTAGCTGCTGCCAGGGTGAAAAATACGAAAGAAATGGCTGTTTCATTGACTAAAGCAATTCAAATGCAACCTGATTTAAAGAACTGGGCTGCTACAGATATTTCTTTCTATCCTTATAAGGGCGATCCTGTTTATATGCAGATTGTGAAATAGATTTGTATTTATGTTGTTCTGATTGAGGGGTGTTCGGGAAGCCGGCACCCCTTGTTTTGTAAAATAGAGAGGAGTAAAGGTGTTGGAAGTTTTTGGGAGTGTCGGAAAAAAAATGTACTTTTATAGTTTCAATGAAAGATGGGGCTCGGAATTTTACAATCTCATGTGAAGTAGATTTCAGCTATAAAGGTGTTTCGCATATACTTATCTTTTTTATTAGTAGGCTTCCTAACTCCCTGGAGGAGTGTCGAAAAATTGTTTAATTTTGATTTGATAGAAGCAGAATGAAACGAAAGTATCAGGCTTATGGTCTGGCCAATTATCGGAATATCCCTCAAATAAATAGCTTATCTGCCGAAGATCTGCAGGCAATAGAAGTTGTGGGGAGGGTATTACCATTTAAGACTAATAATTATGTTGTGGAAGAGTTGATCGATTGGGAACGGGTGGATACTGACCCTATTTTTACTTTGAATTTTCCGCGTCGTGAAATGTTGTCTAAAAAACATTATTCCGTTGTTCATAAATTATTGGAACAGCAGGTCGTAACAGCAGATTTTACAACGGCTGTAAATGCAATTCGTTTGGAACTGAATCCTAATCCGGCAGGTCAGGAACACAATGTCCCGATGTTAGGAGATATCCGTCTGAAGGGAATACAACATAAATACCGGGAAACAGTTTTGTTTTTTCCTGCCCAGGGACAAACCTGCCATGCTTATTGTAGTTTTTGTTTCCGTTGGCCGCAATTTTCTGGTATGACCGGATTGAGATTTGCTATGAAAGAGACGGATCTGTTGTTGAGATACCTGCGTTTACATTTAAAAGTCACGGACGTATTGTTTACAGGCGGTGATCCGATGACCATGAGTGCCTCTTTGCTGGCTTCATACATAGAACCTTTGTTGCAGCCCGAATTTGAACATATCCGTACCATTCGTATTGGTACAAAATCTTTGGCTTATTGGCCTTATCGTTTTATTTCTGATCCAGATGCGGATGATTTATTGCGGTTGTTTGAAAAAGTGATAAATGCCGGAAAAAATCTTTCTTTTCAGGCACATTTCAATCACCCGGTGGAGCTTTCTACAGAGGCTGTTCGGGAAGCAATTAAACGTATCCGTAATACAGGTGTACAGATTCGGACTCAGTCCCCTTTGCTGAAGCATATCAATGACTCTCCTGAAATCTGGACTGACATGTGGCGGAAGCAGGTAAACCTGAATTGTATTCCTTATTACATGTTTATCGCACGGGATACCGGTGCTAAACATTATTTTGAAATTCCTTTGGAAAAATGTTGGGATATTTTCCGGAAAGCTTACAGTCAGGTTAGTGGCATTTGCCGTACAGTGAGAGGACCAAGTATGAGTGATGAACCCGGAAAGATACAGGTGATGGGTGTCGCTGAGATAAAAGGTGAAAAAGTATTTGTACTTCGCTTTATTCAGGGACGGAACCCGAAATGGGTAGATGTACCTTTCTTTGCAGCTTACGATCCTAAAGCCACTTGGTTTACTGACTTACGCCCGGCTTTTGGTAAAGATTTTTTCTTTTTTGAACATGAATTTCCTGGTCGCCCCATGTATGGGGATGGTTTTTTGTTTGAATGATTTTAAACTTCTTTCTGCTTTGTTCGTATAAGATTTATTGATGTATTAAATTTTCAATCTTATGGACAAAATGATAAAAGGAACTGAGACAGAAAAGAGTTTATTGAAAGCGTTTGCCGGTGAGTCCCAGGCAAAAAACCGTTATACCTTTTTTTCTGAGATTGCGAAAAAAGAAGGATATGAACAAATTGCCGGTATTTTTTATGAGACAGCTTTACAGGAAGAAATGCATGCTAAACGTTTTTTCAGTTATTTGGAAGGCGGAATGCTTGAAATCACTGCAGCCTATCCGGCCGGGGCTTTGCTGGATACTCAGGCTAATTTGATGGAAGCTGCGGACGGTGAGCACGATGAAGCATTCAATTTATATCCCACTTTTGGTAAAATAGCTGAAGAAGAAGGATTTAAAAAGGTGGCTGCAACTTTTAAGTATGTGACTGAAGTAGAGAAAATGCATGAACAACGTTATTTAAAATTGTTGCAGAATATGCGGGATCATATGGTATTTTCCCGTCCGGAAGAAGTACGCTGGTATTGCCGTAAATGTGGCTACGTACATGTAGGTAAGACGCCTCCTGAAATTTGTCCTTCCTGTCTGCATCCCAAAGGATATTTTGAATTGTTTCCGGACAATTACTAATAAACTAAGGATAGAGAAATCCTGGAAAATATGGGATTCCGGAGACAGGGAAACCGGTTTAATGATAGACGATTAGGTATTAAAATGTATTGTTCACAAGAGTTGTAACTTTTATGAACTGATGATGGATGATCCGCGTAGAGAATATATGATTCTTTACGCGGGTTTTTGTGATACACTCATTGTCTTTTTCATAACTGTTAAAGTTTTTGAAATACAGACTATTGAATGGCTGGGAACTGTTATTGGTTTGGATGAGGTACTTTCTAACAATGCTTGGGTAACTAAAGGATATTTTATATTTTTGTTGTATGCTGAAGTGTGGAGAAGCAGGGATATGGGGAGAGTGTGGAGGACCGGAAATATCAGAAATTTCTTATTTTTCAGGTAAAGGAAGGATGTTGTTATGAGGTGGAAAATGATTGTTTTGCTATTTTCTTTATTTGTGTTTGTTCAAGTACAGGCACAACGTATGGAGAAGGTCGATAAAAAAGCATTTGGTCTTTTCCAGCGTGCCAGGGTGGCTTTTCAGGAAGGAGAACGGAAGAAAGCTTTAGAACTTATTGAAAAAGCTAAAGGGTATGACCAGCAATTTTCAGGTTTATATTTGCTTGAAGCGGACATTTATCACAGACAAGGCGAAAAAGAGAAGGAAATCGGGGCAATTAAAAAGGCTTTGGCCCTGGATTCTATAAAAAACCATCCTTATTATTATTTTGTTTTAGCCGGGAATGCTTTGGAGCAAGCGGATTATTCAAAAGCAGCTGAATATTATAGACTCTATTTACATTTGGATCAGCGTCAGCAAGCACGTCAGGAGGCTCTACGGCAGTTACGTAACTGTGAGTTTGCAATGGAAGTTCTCCGTATGCAAAAAAGAAGGTCCCCGGAACTATTTTATCAGTCGGAATTGCCTGTATATTGGCCAGTTCTGGATGTTACCGGACGAACTTTGCTTTTTACAGAACAAGATGGGGAACACGAGACTTTGTGGACGTTAAAAGATGGGGTACGTTATCCTGTATGTTTTAATAAATCCGGAAATTATGGAGCAGCATCGTTGACGGCTGATGGGAGAATGATGTATTTTGCGATGAAGGGAGAGCGGAATAATTTTGATATTTATGTCGCTTACCGTTTGACGGATAGTACCTGGTCTGCACCAGTAAATCTGGGTTATCCGGTGAATACCGATGTGTGGGATGCCCAGCCTGCAATTTCGGCAGATGGAAGCAGGTTGTATTTTGCGTCAACCCGTGAAGGAGGAAGAGGAGGAAGTGACATTTGGTTTTCCCGCTTGCTCAGGCGTGAACCTGATGGAAAACAAGTATGGTCGCAACCTTGTTGTTTGTATTTTAATACAGCAGGGGATGAAATGGCCCCGTTTCTCTATTTTGATCATAAGACCTTGTTTTTTGCTTCTGATGGTTATCCCGGGATGGGGGGAAAGGACATCTATAAAGTAGATGTGGATGAAACGACAGAACCTTTGAATATCGGAATTACAGTGAATAGCCAGAAAGATGAGTTCGGATTTTTCGTAGATGGAAGTGGAGAGTGGGGATATTTTTCTTCTGATATCAGTGGAAAACGGTGTATTTATCGTTATCAGTTGGATCGGCAAATTGCTTGTTCTC
>URJC01000106.1 GCA_900548135.1 uncultured Odoribacter sp.
ATTTTGATTGATGTAGCAAATTTATTTCTTTTTATCAAACCTGCTTCCACCCACTTCCGTATTAACGCTTTTTTAACTCGGTTAACTTTTTTGTTCTGAATTTTCCCTATCTTCGCAAAAAATTTCTGTCATGCTTAAATGGATTGCTTTTTTGTTCTTTTTACCCATACAACTATATGCTAATGAGCCGGATTCTGTGGTTATTATTCCCCGTTACAATATCATGGAAGAGCTTCAGAAACCCACACAAAATGAAGGAGAAGTACGCCTTCATAATGATGCAAGTATCGATAATCTATTGAAATGGCATATCCATATAAATGAGCACAAAAAATCATTCACAGGCTATCGTATACAAATATATTCGGTTAATTCATACGGTTGTAATATAGATGACTTAAAAGAAAAGCGCAATAAATTTGAGGAAACATTTCAAGATATTCCTGCTTACCTGAAATATTTTGATCCTGATTTTAAAATCCGGGTAGGGAATTATCATTCCCGCTTGGAAAGTATCCCAGCCCTTTATCGTATCCGTAAATTATATCCCTCCAGTTATCCTGTAAAAACAGAAATCTCGTTGGAAGAACTCAAACGCATCCCCATGCAAGACATTGTAGAGGAAACCGACGAAACCACCAACCAAGTTTCGGACGAAAAATAGGTTCATTCAGGACCCAACCCCCAAAGAGCAGAGCAATGTATCCAGTTCCTGACGGGTACGGGTATACAATTCACGGCTTGCCTCGCTTTCAGGATCATGAGGACGATGCAGCAGAATCTTATTCAGTTTATCAATCCGTTTCATCCGGTCCAAAGTTTCTTTGGCTATATAGTTATCCCTGAATTTTTCCCAAATATAGTCTACCCCCTGCTCTGAGACATGCAGCATATCTGAGGCATAAAAACGATAATCCCGAAGCTCATCCATTACGATCTCATAAGAAGGGAAATAGGACACTTGCGGGGATAACTTCACCAATCGGTCAATAGCCAGTAACAACACCGCCTTACTCAATTGATTTCCCTGCGCTCCATCCTTCCAATGCCGCACCGGGCTTACCGTAAATATTATTTTGAGTTGCGGCCTTTTTGTCCATAACCGCTTCAGCAATCCGGTATACACCGATACAATATCTTCTACCTCCAAACGCGAATGCTCAAACTCAGCAGCAGGAAATTTATGACAATTAGCGACTACCTGCCCGGTTTGCCGGTACCGGTATACCCAGGCAGTTCCCCAAGTGATAATTAACACATCCAGTTTTGTCAACTGTCTGACAGCTCCTGCCAAACGGGCATTGATATTTTGCAGACACTGTTCCCTGGAAACAGCAGAAAAACGCCCATGATGGCTAAAACTCATCCATTTTCCATCCCGCAGGATCAGATCTTTTTCTTCAAACCGTTTTCCTGACAACAAAATCTCCAAAGTATCAGCCACTGACAGGGGATTATATACAATCCCACAGGGATTAATGTCTGCCTGAAATTTAAAATATTCCAATCTTGCCCCCATATTTTCCACAAAACAGGATCCTAACATCAGGATGGAAGTAGTATATCCAATCTGAAAATCCGGTTTTTCTATTCCAACAACTGTCTGTAATTCCATATCCCTAATTTTCTCCAAAAATAAAAAGAAAGTCCATAAGTTGCACTATCTTTGTACCCACAAAACGTGCGCAATGAACTTTATCACCATTCTCCTTATAGCTATCGGCCTATCTATGGATAGTCTGGCTGTCAGTATCAGCGGCGGCATTTGCATGCAACCTTTCTGCATACGTAAATCACTGAAAATGGCTTTAGTCATGGGTATTTTTCAGGGAGGCATGACATGGCTGGGCTGGGCATCAGGCATCTATTTCAGTTCTTACATCACTGATTTTGACCATTGGGTAGCCTTTATCCTGCTTGGTTATCTCGGGGGAAAAATGGTATATGAATCTTTTCAGGAAGAAAAGCACACGGCCATTTCTTTTTCAAATAAAATATTGCTCACCCTGGGTATAGCAACCAGTATTGATGCCCTGGCTGTCGGTGTCAGTATGGCATTTTTAAAGACCAACATCTGGTTTCCTGCCTGTATCATCGCTTTTACTACTTTTTTCCTTTCTTTCACCGGTGTACTTTGTGGTTTCCGGTTTGGTCAAATCAAAGGCCTCAAAGTAGAATTACTCGGAGGCCTTATCTTAATCGCCATCGGAATTAAAATCCTGGTAGAACACACGTTATTTCAGTAACCAGCAAACCTTTTAATTCCTCTCCCGGTAAACAACGTCCCTGATCTTTCCAAATCCACGGTAAGGTTCACCAATCAAAGTGGGCATACCATTCAAAGGGGGAACTTCATAGAAACGTAACACTCCCTTATTTTCATTTTTCACTTCTTCATCCTCAGTCCCAATGATCAGGTTATTCGGTATATTCTTAAAACTATCCGGACGGTTGCTATACCAATAATTATTAACAAACGGATTGAATTTCAGCATGGTAATCGTTTCAGATTCATAACCGAACATCGGGAATGGCTTCTTTTGATAGAGATCGTATTGATACAACTGCCCTCCAATGGCATAAAACAGGTAAGGCAATGAAGAATGGAAAGCAAAAGCAGTGGCTTGGCCAATATTCGTTGCATTAATTTCCCCATAATATACCTGTTTAATAATAGTTGCTGTCCATGAAAATGTTATTGAAATGCCATAAATATAGTATTTACCTTCCGCATCTTTCAGGATCGCATAAATGGTCTTATCATTATTGGTAGACTCCATATAGACTAAGTCCTTGCCTGTCGTATAGCTAAATAAAGCACCTTCGGGATCAGGAATAGGATAACAAGCATTCAACACCCTTTCATTCCATTGCATAAACCGTTTATGGTCTGCATCATACAACAGTGCTGTAGGACAACGGTTTCCGCCAGCCGATCGGTCAATACCGATATAGGGAGCCAATTTAAATTCCGGAGCGGAACCTGGTGTCTCTGTATTCACCGGTAATTCATAAATCGAACCGGAAGAATTTTCCATAGCATATCCATTCTGATTTTGATCTACAATAAACCGATAGCCATAAGTCACAGCCATTTGGGAAGGTATCCGCTTTTCTGTCTGCTGTGCAAATTCGTAGTTGACATCATACTCCTCCCCTGAGGTCAGGTATTCGGCATCCAGTTGATACCCTCCGCTACCAGAAAGTAAGTAAATAAAATCATCGATATTGTAAGCATCCTGAAAAAAAGACAATGAATATGCCTGATGCAAATCAGGTAAATCACGATACAAAATATCAAACGTCTGCACATAACGTTCATCCGAAATCCGGGCGATCATATCCAGGCGTACCCGGTTGTCCTCTCCCTCATCACACAATACCATCCAGCCTTCCCGGGTAACCGAAGACACCTCCAGGGTGAATGCAGCTGTAGTAACCACTTCTGTACGGACATCCTTTACATCCAGCCAGCAATTGTATTTTCCTGCTTTCAACTTTGCAGGTATAATCAAATCACGCGAAAAAGAAGAATCCATCACAAAAAGGGCCTCTTCGCTTCCTCCGGTCTCAGACAATAATCGGGCAGCCCGGTATTGATAAGTATAATTCGGATCAGAAGGCAGAACTTCACCTTCCAAACTGGATACAACCCGGGGAAAAACTTTAATCGTATCTGCATTAGCGAGAACTGCATAATTCTCCTCAACGGTTATCTCCAGTTCATTTACAGGCGAATAGGAATAATTTCCTTTATCGTCAAAACAGGCAGTATCCAACAATACCATTCCCGTTACCCAAAAGAAAAGTAAATATTTAAATTTCATACGTTTATCATTTTATTATTTAATCGTTCCAGTCATGTCATGTCCTGGCCGGACATGACAAGGTTCAAACCACAAAAAAACCATTTAATCCGTCTCATAACGGGAATAATCCACTCTGTAATTCGTTCCCAGCTGCATGAAAGTAACTCCGTCTTCCTCGTATACCGGATCATCGTCATCTGCAAGTGCCTGTAGCTTATTTCTCACCATGGTTGCCGCATAATTCAATTTTCCATAAGTAATGACCGAACCTTCCATTCCAGCATCGGACCAATCAGCAATAGTCCACCCCATCACTTCATTCAGGAAAGAAAGTTTTTTCACAGAAAAATCACCGAAATAAGATTTTGCACTCAGCCAATAGAACGGTTGACGGACAATCTCAGAATACACCACTTTAAAACGAGTTGCATCCAAAGTATCATTCCCATTTGAAATTTCAGGCATCAATAAATGGAAATAGTCATTTTCCAACAATTCCAACTCGATAGAAATCTTTTGCTTATACAATTTATCTGTTCTTTTCAAGATAACAGGTAATATCGTCTCAGCTTTCCGGGCCGGCAACACATATTCAGTCTCCAGGGGCAAAAAATCCTCCCCTTCCACAGCCGTTCCCCCGCATACCCGGGCTTTGAAAGTTCTGGGATAATCCTGCACAAAACCTAATATTCTCACTGGAATTGAAATCGTATATTCTTTCACGTCCGGTCGGATATTCTGGAAAGTAAAGTCTATCGAATCCTGCCAAATCTTTACTCCGTTCGTGCTTGAACCGGCATATTCAAAATAAATGCCAGCTACTTCCTGATCTTCCCCATCGTATAATTGACGGTCATTCTCACATCCACCAATCCCTAAAGCTATAAGTATATATATCCATCGTTTCATAATTCATCATTTTTAATTTCCAAACTCAATTCCGGTACTTTGTCTCACTTTCCGGAAGTGGCGGTACATAAGCATTTTCCGTCATAGTCACTTTTTTACCAGTCAACGGAGAAATCAAAGCCGGCGTATTTTTCCGTTTATAAAAGAAAAACAATTGTCCCTCACACAAGAATTCTTTCTGATATTCATGCTCTAAATGTGTTTCCAGATTTTCACTAACCTGAACCAATCCCCGATTATTCCGCAAGGTATTCAAATAACCATAAGACTCTGTATCATTGATCCCGCATTCGGCAGCTATCAGATACAGTTCACCGATACGGATCAGCGGCATTAAATCATCATACAATCCGGTAGTTCCCACATCTTTCAAACGGTAGCACAACAACGAATTATCCCCGGGTACCCTGGAAGATTGCCATATCGAATAACGATAATCCCCTTCCTCTCCGGCATACAAAGCTTCGATGGTCCCCACCCGGGGCAGCAATAAATTAGAGGCAGCACTTTCTTCATCAAAATAATTTTTGTAAATCTCGTCTCTCTCTGTGTTATACAGACCAAACAACATTTCGGACGAAAAGACCCGGTCCGGAAAAGCTTTATTCCCAACAATATCCTCATACCCTGTAAATGGGAAATACTCCTTCACTTTCTCATCCCCAATGACCTTCAAAGCATACCGCCGGGCATTTTCCTGATCATTGGCATAAAGATATACCCGAGCCTGCAAAGCCAATACAGCGTAGTAATTCAAACGCAAACACCGGAAAGCATAAGTGTTATCCGACTGCTCCACCATTTGCGGGCCGTCAGTAATCACCGGATCTGTTGTCAACAATAAATCCTCTGCCATACTGAGATCCCGCAATATTTTTGTTGTCACCGAATCAGCCGGTAATATATCGGAAGCACTCACAGTGACTTTTTCAGCATAGGGAATCGACTGTCTGGCAGCATGTTGTTGATAAACCGGTCCAAACAACCGCAACATATCAAAATGTAAAAAAGCCCGTAATGCCAATGCTTCTCCTTTCACTACACCATAAGCGCGGTCAGACAACACGTCCCGGTGAATCTCGGCATTTTCCAGTATAACATTACAATCCAAAATCAATTTATATACGGCATTCCAGGTTGATTGCAACCTTCCCTTCACATATTCTTCTTTATACTTGAATTCCACCAATTCTTTATAATTGGTATTATCTGTCTTGGGATTGTAACGCTGTGCCAACAATTCCACCATCTCACAGCTCAAAGTAACCCCATACAATTCCGGCTTTATCAACTCGATATAAATTCCATTCAAAGCGGAATAAAACCCTTTTTCCGATTCAAACACTTTATTTTCCGACACCTGGTCTGAAGGTTTTACATCCAGCCAACTATCACAACTCCAGATTCCTGTCAGCAACAAGAATAACAATATTTTATTTATAGTTCTCATAATCATCTTTTTAATCATTAAAATGCAGCTGAGAGCGAGAAGGATACCGAACGGGCAAAAGGATAGGAAATTCCTCTTTCTGTTTTAATAGAAGATATCCTGAATATATCGTTCATATACGCATTCAAGCGAAGCGCACGCATATGGATTTTCTGTAATCTCCGGCTGTCAAACTCATATCCGATCCGGAGGCTCTCCAGGGCTATGGAATTATCCTTTTCCACAAACCGGGATGACATCGGCGTTGATTCAGTCAATGAAATACCTTTGAATGGGGCAATATCGCCTGCTTCTTGCCAACGGTCATAAAGCGCGCGTTTGTCCTGGTTTTTACTCAATCCGGCAAATGAGATATTCTCTACCTTATTGTACAAAGCACTGTTGAAAGCTTTCCCACCCCAACGATAGCGGAAGTCCAGGTTACAGCTAAAGCCCTTGTAGGAAAATGAAGTACCGATTACTCCTTCCAATTTTGGACGGGATATACCGACTTTAACTTCTTCACTACTATCGAAAATAAAAGTATAAGTACCATTTTTACGGATAAAGATCTCCTTTCCGGTTGCAGGGTCAATCCCATGTGAACGGACAGCATATAAAGCATCCGGATCTGCTCCGTCATAATAACGTGTCAGATTAATATTCCGGTTTGTTTCGTTGAACTTATCCAGTTTATTTCCAATATGGCTATAATAAGTCTTCTGAGTCCGGAAATTATACCGTAATGACCAGATAATTCGCTCCTGAGGTTTATAAATAGGTGCGAACATCACGGTACCATTCATTCCCCGGGAAGTTTGTTTCCCCAGATTGGTCATCACCGTACTCATCCCAATGGAAATAATCCACATTGACCGTCAGGCGATTATTCAATATAGACAAATCCATCCCTACATTCTTATCCAGCGTAGTCTGCCATTCCAGATCAGGATTACCCAATTTACTCAACAACACGGCCTGGTCAAAATAGTTAGTCCGGTATGTCTGGAAAGTATATGTAGAAATGGTCTGGTAAGCACTGAAATTCTGGTTGCCGGGATTACCGATAGATCCCCGGATTTTCAACAGGGATATCCATGCTGCATGATCCCGGATAAAATTTTCATGGTGCAGATTCCACGCCAATCCCACAGACCAGGTATTCGTATAACGTTTGTTTGTACCAAATACCGAAGAACCACTCAAACGCCAGGTCAGATCAAGCAGATACCGGTCCAGTAAAGAATACCCTCCATTAACGTAAGCGCTAACAGAACGGCTGGTACTTTCACTATACACAGGTTTTCCATTTTCAGGATAACCTTTGGAAAAAGCCGGGGTATCAAATTCTCCCTGGGGAAAACCAACGGCAGAATAACCATTGTTTACAGTCTCGGAAGAACTCACATTCCCGCCAGCCACCAGATTAATCCGGTGTTTTTCCTGAAATACATATCCCAAAGTCCCTGTAACTTCAGCTTCATACGTCAAGCCTTTATTATTATTATAAGTCAGCGAACCTTTTTCCAGTTTACTCTTTTCATCAAATTCCGTATCATCAGGAGAGGTAAAATGATCTGTCTCCGTAAAGGTTTTAGTCACTCCAAACCGTGCCCGCAATTTCAAAAATGTCAGGGGATTGTATTCCGCACTGAAATTATTGGTTACCCCAAACATACGTCCCAGTTTACGGCTGTTCAGCGAAGCATTCCACAATGGATTCTGAACCTTGGTTGTCTCGTTATACTCCAACCATTTTTCCACTTCTCCGTTCTCCCCGCTTTTCTTATAATAGGGATTGGCTTCAGCATATTCTGAATAAGCCACAATCGGGTCATGGGTTGAATTATAGTTTAAAGTGAGCTTATTGCTA
>URJC01000107.1 GCA_900548135.1 uncultured Odoribacter sp.
TCTAAAGTGGGGGATCTGGTGCGTACTACAGTAAAGAATTTCAGGGCTTATGGTAGTCTTGATCCACAAATGTTAGCAGCTTCGGAACGGGAACAGCAGAATCTGAAAAATTTGACTGTCTCGGTTCATTATGAGTTGTATGATGGTATTCCGGCTTATGCCAAATGGATTACCATTCATAATGAAGGAAAACAATTGGTTACAGTTAACCGTTTTGTGAGCGAGATATTAGCAGCCGTAGAGGATACTTCAAGAGGGGGAGAAAGAGGGGTATATTATCCTGTTCCTAATATGCATGTGGAAACAGATTACGCCTTTGGAGGTTTTGATGTAGCCTGCGCTTCTCTGAATTCTGTGGAATGGTTACCTGATCCGGACTATAAAACACAAGTGATGGGAGTATTTACAACTCCTTGTTTATTACAGGTTGGACCTAAAGTTGGACCCGAGCAGGACATATTGCCTGGTCAGACTTTTTCGACTTTTGTGACTTATGTGATCCCATTCGATAGTTATGACCGTGAACGGAATGGTTTGGCACAGCGTCGTTTGTATCGTACTGTAGCTCCTTGGACGACTGAGAATCCATTGATGATGCATCTCAATGCCAGTGATTGGAAAAGTGTGAAATCGGCAATAGACCAATGTGCTGAGGTGGGATTTGATATGGTAATTATGTCATTTGGAAGCCGTTTTAATATAGAAGATTCTACGGCTGCTAATTTAGCTAAAATGAAAAAATATGCAGATTATGCCCGTTCAAAAGGAATTGATATCGGAGGATATTCTTTGTTGTCAAGCCGAAGTGCAAGTCCGGCTAGTGATAATGTTGTTTCTCCTCCGGGACAGAAACCCACTCATGGGGTGATGCCTGCTTTAGCCAGTCGTTGGGGACAGGATTATATGCATAAATTGTATGAGTTTTTCAAGAAAACAGGACAGACAGTCTTTGAGCATGATGGCTCCTATCCTGGGGATTTTGATATGACTCCCCGGCCTCCTTTGCAAAAGGGAGGTGATGATTCGCAATGGGTACAGTGGCGGATTATCAGTGATTTTTATAAATGGTGTAAAGGACAAGGAATTTTTCTGAATATTCCGGATTATTATTTTCTGGTCGGAGGTAATAAGATCGGAATGGGATACCGGGAGGTGAATTGGTCCTTGCCACGTGCGCATCAATTAATTCATACCCGTCAGAATATTTTTGATGGCACTTGGGAGAAAATACCAGCTATGGGGTGGATGCATGTGCCTTTGACCATGTATCATGGTGGAGGAGCAGCGGCTACTATAGAACCTTTATGTGAACATTTGGATCATTATCGTACGATCATGGCATCGAACCTGGGAGCTGGTGTACAGGCCGTATACCGGGGGAAACGGCTTTTTGATACCCCTGAGACCCGTGATATGGTGAAAGCTATGGTAGATTGGTATAAACGTCACCGGGATATCCTGGAATCTGATATCATCCATTTGCGCCGTCCTGATGGACACAGACCGGATTATTATTTGCATGCTAACCCTCAGCTGGAAGAAAAGGGGTTGCTGATGGTATTTAATCCATCGGATCAACCGGTGAAACAAACGTTGCGTGTACCTTTGTATTATACCGGATTGCGCGGACGTGCGCTGGTATCTGAGAATGAAGGACGTTTCAGAAAGATTGTGCTGAATGAGGAACATCAGGCTGTTTTAAACATTGAATTGCCTGCAGGCGGATATTCCTGTTTTATTTTTAAATAGTATTTCCTCTTTGTTTGTCTATCGGGGGACATCTTGGAATTTGTAGAGATATAGAATGTCCGGATTTCCGAATACCGGCAGGGGACTTGGATAGTGTACTGAATTGTTACAGGCAGTGAAGAAAATCCGGACAGGACCGCCAATCAGTCGTTTTCATCGCAGGATACCGCAGAAAACAGGAATAAAAAATGAGGGTTTTAAACCCTCATTTTTAGTTTTATTTTTTCCTTTTCTGTTGCTCTTTTAATCTTTGTTGTTGCATTTTCTGCATTTCTTCCAATCGTTGCTGGAATTTTGATTTCTTTACCGGTTTGGTTTTTGCCAATTCTATTTGTTTCAGCAATTTTTTGTCATCCACGAATTTACGGATAATCCAAGTCTGTAAAATAGTGATCAGCGTTGCAATGAAATAATAATAACTCAACCCGGATGAGTAGCTATTAAAGATGAATAAGAACATGATCGGCATGATATACATCATGGTTTGCATACCTTTCATCTGATCATTCTGAGGTTGGTTTTTATTGTTCATGACCATATAAATGATGTTGGTAGCAGTCATCAACAGACAGAATAAACTGACATGATTACCATAGAATGGAATCGTGAAGGGTAATGTGGCAATAGAATCATATGAAGCAAGGTCTGTTGCCCATAAGAAGCTTTGTTGCCGGAGTTCTATTGCTCCAGGGAAGAAATAGAACAAGGCTATCAGGATAGGCATCTGAATCAGCATCGGAAGACAACCTCCCATCGGATTGACACCAGCCTGTTTATATAATTTCATGGTAGCCTGCTGACGTTCCATCGCTTTATCTGCCGGGTATTTTTTGGTCAATTCGTCTACCTGTGGCTTCAAAACCCGCATTTTAGCCTGTGACATATAAGATTTATAGGTCAGGGGAAAAAGGATGATTTTGATAATTAAAGTTAGTAGCAAAATGATAATACCATAATTCAGAGTGGTATGATTTTGCAGGAAATTGAAGATAGGGATTACAAAGTATTTATTGAACCAGGCAATCCACTTCCAGCCCATGTTGATAATATCCGGTAAATCTATGTCGTCACCATAGGCTTTCAAAACCGGGTAAGAGTTGGGACCGAAGAAAAACTTCATGTTATATTGCTCATGGCTTTTTCCACTGTAAGGCAGGGGGATCTCGGCATAAGCATCTTTCAGATATCCGGCTTTCTTACTGATTTTAGAGGTCAGTAAAACATCGTTGAATGGTGTTTCAGCAATCAGGATAGAAGAAAAGAATTGTTGTTTGAAATCAACCCATTGAATTTTAGTCGGTAATGTTTCTTCTTCGTCAGAAGTCAGGGACATATTTTCAACATTGTCATCATAGAATTTGTAATATACGCCTGTATATCGGTTCTCAAAGTCTTTACTTTTTTCGAGCTGAGGCATATTTACTCCCCAATATAACGTTAGGAAAGAAGAATTTGAAGCAATCACATCCCCCATATTGTGGGTAATGATTCTGAAGTCGGTCATATAACTATCCGGGGATAGTTTATAGAGGTATTCAATATACTTGGTTTTACTGCTATCAACATATAAACGCATCGATAAGCTTTGCTCCTTGTCCAGAGCTGTAAGGGTTGTCTCTGTCGTACTGGGGGTGAAAATAAATTTTTCCGTATTAATTTCCTGATTCATTGCATAAAAATTCATCCCCAAGGCACTTTCACTGCTTCTCCATAAAATAAGAGGGAGGGAGTCGTGAGTACGGTATTCTTTGAGGTCAACAAAACTAATCCTTCCTCCCCGGGTGCTGATATGCAATTTAATTTTATTATTTTCCAGTATAAAAGTTTGGTCACTGAGGCTGTCCTGGATGAAAACCGATTCTTTAGAAGTTGTAGTGGCACTCGTTTGGTTTTGTGACATTTGTATGTCTTCTTTCTGTTGCCGGGCTGCCAATTCCATTTTCTGCTGTTCAACTCTTGCGATAGAGTCCTGGCGTTGCCTTTCCCGGATTTCTTCTTCGCTGGGGCGGGTAAAATAGGAAAATCCTATTAGAATAAGAAAAATAATGACTAAACCTGTAATTGTATTTTTATCCATATTTTATGCGTTACAATGTTTGAATTGTTTCATCATGCTTAAAAGTAATTATGACAAACAAGCTTTAATGAAAGCTACGAATAATGGGTGAGGTTTGGTGACTGTACTTTTATATTCCGGATGGAATTGCACGCCGACAAACCATTTATGTGAAGGTATTTCCACAATTTCAGTCAACCCTGTTTCCGGATTTCTACCTGTAGTGATCATACCGGCTGTTTCAAATTCATTCAGGTATTTGCTGTTGAATTCATAGCGGTGCCGGTGTCTTTCCCGGATTTCCTTAACGCCATAAGCTTCAAATGCCTTGGAACCTTCTTTTAATTCACATGTATAAGCTCCAAGCCGCATAGTTCCTCCTTTTTCAGTTATCCCTTGCTGGGATTCCATTAAATCGATGACCGGATATTGGGTTTTAGCTGCCATTTCTGTGGAATCAGCCCCTTCCATTTTCAAAACATTACGCGCGAATTCTATGACAGCCATTTGCATTCCTAAACAGATACCAAAGAAAGGAATATTGTGAGTACGTGCGTATTCTATGGCAACCAGTTTACCGGCGATCCCCCGGTGTCCGAATCCCGGGGCAACCAGAATACCATGCAGGTCTTTCAGCTTGGTCTGCACATTTTCTTCATTTAATTCTTCACTGTGTATCCATTCTATATTTACTTTGCAGTCATTTACTGCACCTGCATGTATAAAGGCTTCAACAATAGATTTATAAGCGTCGTGCAATTCAACATATTTTCCTATCAGACCTATCTTTACTTCTTTACTGTAATTTTTTAGTTTGTAAAGAAATTTTTTCCAGTCTTCCAGTTCCGGTTCACTATTGAGTGGCAAACCTAATTGTTCCAGTACAATTTCATCCAGTTTTTCTTCCCTCATTTTGATAGGTACTTCATAAATAGTGGAAACATCGATGGACTGAATAACCGCTTTAGGGGCTACATTGCAAAATAGGGCTACTTTCCGGCGCAGGTCTGAGTTCAGTTCATGTTCGGTACGAAGCACCAATACATCCGGCTGTACCCCGATTTCCAATAAAGCTTTGACAGAGTGCTGGGTCGGCTTGGTTTTCAATTCTCCTGAAGCTGAAAGAAAAGGGACTAAAGTCAGGTGAATCAGTACGGATTTTTCACCCAATTCCCACCTTAACTGACGTACAGCTTCGATAAAAGGCAGGGATTCGATATCGCCGACTGTTCCCCCGATTTCGGTAATCACAACGTCATATTCTCCTTTATTTCCTAATAATTTGATATTCCGCTTAATTTCATCAGTGATATGAGGAACAATTTGGACGGTTTTCCCCAGATAATCTCCCCGTCTTTCTTTATTGATAACGTTTTGATAGATTCGTCCGGTGGTGATATTGTTGGCTTGTGAGGTTGGACAACCTGTGAATCTTTCATAGTGCCCCAGGTCTAAATCTGTTTCTGCACCATCATCGGTGACATAACACTCACCATGTTCATACGGATTTAAAGTTCCTGGATCGATGTTGATGTACGGATCCAGTTTTTGGTTGGCAACTTTATAACCTCTTGCCTGAAGCAATTTGGCAAGTGACGAAGCAATAATACCTTTTCCTAAGGAAGAAGCCACTCCTCCGGTAACGAATACATATTTTGTTGACACAGTATTTTGATTTTTGTTGATTTATCAAAGTCGCAAAGGTAAGAAAATAAAGGTAAAAGGTAAAAGGTAAAAGGTAAAAAGTAAGGTGTGAAAAATGAAGAAAGTAAAAAAATCCGATTAAGCATTTACTGCCTAATCGGATTTGGAAATTGTCATTTCAGATTAAATCAGAGAATCTAAAGCTTTGAGCTTTTCCTGAAGCAAGGCTAACCGTTGTTTTGTTTTTTCAATTTTGGAATATAATTCATTAATCAAGCCTTGAGATTTATTGGATTTGGCAATAAATCCGATGTTGTTTTCCCAGGTATTTACATCTGTTTCCAATTGCCGGATTTTGGCAATCAGTTTTTCTCTCTCATTGATGATTTTGTATTCCTTATTTCCACCGACCTCCAAGGTACTTAGTTTTGCCCTGAAACGTTCCAGATTACGGTCGAATTCGTCCAGATTTAACTTGTCAAACCAGGTATTCATCAAATTTCTGAATTCTTCCTGTATGGTATCTTTAGTCTTGATCGGAACAAATCCGATCGCTCCCCAACGGCTTTGGAACTCTTTTAATTTTGCAATGTCTTCTTCGTTATTTCCGGATAGGCTAAACTGTTTGATTTCCTCCAATAAGGCTTTTTTCAGTTCCAGATTTTTTTCCTGTTCTTCGTCAATGTCCTTAAAGAAGGCATTCTTATTGTTGAAGAAAGCATCACAAGCAGCCCGGAATCTTGCCCATACTTTATTCGAGTATTTTTTGGGGGCAGGCCCGATTTTTTTCCATTCTTTCTGAAAAGAGATGATCCGGTCGGTTGTTGTCTTCCATTCTGTACTATCTTTGATGGCTTCTACTTTTTCGCAAAGTGCAATTTTTAATTGCAGGTTCTTTTCCTGGTCTTCTCCCAGTTTTTTATAGAATTCTCTTTTCTTGTCAAAGAAAGCATCGCAGGAAGTCCGGAATCTTTTATAGATTTTGTTGCGTTCTTTTTGAGGAATGGTTCCTGATTGTCTCCATTCTTCCTGTAAATCTATGATTGATTTGGTTACAGTATTCCACTCAGAAATAGTGTTGTATTCTCCGTTTGCCAGAAGAGCAACTTTTTCGCAGATCTCTTCTTTGATTTTTAAATTATTTTCTTGTTCCTGCTTTAAGGATTCAAAAAAACGATGGTATTTTTCATTAATCTGGCTGGTTGCATTTTTGAACCGCTCCCAAACTTCTTCTTTTTGTTCTTTAGGAATAGGCCCGATTTCTTTCCAACGCGCATGTAAGAGTTGCAGTTGTTTGAATGAACCTGCAATATCATTTTCTTCGATCAGTTTTTCAGCTTCTTCACAAAGAGCTAGTTTCGCATCCAGATTACGTTTTAAGTCCAGATCCCGTAATTCTTTGTTTATTTTGATGTAATTATAGAAATTTTCTACGTGATGGTGATAGGTTTCTAATAAACCATTCAATTGGGCTTGGGGTACCAAACCGGTATTTCTCCAGCGTTCCTGAATGTCCCGGAATTCCTGGAAGGTTTTATCCAGCGATTCTTCTTTTTGTACCAGAGCCTTCAATTCCTCAATTATACCCAATTTGATTTTCAGGTTTTCCTCCCGTTCTGCTTCTATTTGCCGGCTATTGGCGGCTCTCTTATCTTTGTATAGCTTACAGACAGCATTAAAACGCTCTTTGTTATCGTTCTTATATTGGAAATTTTCAGGAAGATCACCGTCTGCGGTGAAAGCAGCTAATGCTTTTTCGTATTCTGCCTTAAACTGCCTGTCGAATATTTCCGGCAAAGAATCCATAATTTCTTTAATAGAATTAAGGGGATAATCATTCACCAGTTTTTGGGCCTGACGAATGATCTCATCTGTACTAAGCGCAGAAAAATCGACTTCCGGAATCTCTTGTTTTTCCTTTACGACTTCAGCAGTGGTTTCTTCTACGGGGGGCACTGTTTCCGTTGTTGCATCATTTTCTGAGATTTCCGGTTTTTTGATTTCTTCTTCCGGAATTAAGCTGTTTTCTTGCTCCATAATTTGTCAGCAGTTAAGTGTATTTGTATCACTAAGATACATTCTGTATCTCCATGAACTCCTGTAGGGTCCTATGGTTTCAATGTCTTTTGAAATCACGAAAATAGTTAATATATCTGAGAAAGACAAATAAATTTAGATTTACAATTGATGATTTTAAATTTCGGTTTAAAGCATTTATCTTTGAATTTTTAAATTACAAGAGGAAAATATGTTATCACGGATTTTGTATCGATTGCTCTGGCTATATAGTTGGTTACCTTTGAAGGTGCAATATGTTTTTTCTGACTTTTATTATTTTCTCCTTTATTATGTCCTGAGATACCGGCGGAAAGTGGTAAGAATGAATTTGATAAATTCTTTTCCGGAAAAATCTTTACCTGAGATTATCAGTATTGAAAAGAAATTTTATCAGCATTTGTGTGATTTTTTTGTAGAAATGTACCGGATGTGGCATATGTCGGCAGAGGAAATCCGTCGTCGTTGTGTTTTCACTAATCCGGAGGTGATTCAGCATTATTTCGATCA
>URJC01000108.1 GCA_900548135.1 uncultured Odoribacter sp.
CATAATTCACCAAACGGCGCAAAGACCGCTCATCAATATTCAAATTTTCGTCAAAAGGAGTCACTAAAGCCACTCCTGTACCGGCAAACATTTCCATGTCAGTATCTTTTTATGTCAGCTAATAATCCACTTAATTTCTCAATAAAGTCTATAGGACTTTCTACTCCGTCCACCAATATATCCGCTTTTTCCCCTTCGCGTTTCATCCCAACAATACAACAAGCATGGTTATTGGTTAATACGTAACGAACCATTGTATTACATTTCACAGTTAAATCAATCAACAAATCGTATTCATTAGCCAAAACAGTATACAAACGCTCATTTTGTATTTTTCCACCAAATCCTAAATCCTCATCCCGTAAGGTAACTATATTGTCAGTTTCTAACATCTCAGTTCCTGCAGGCACATAACACAATTGATCCAACTTCACCTCCTGCAGGTTATTTTTTAACGCCTTAGAGTAAGACTGGATATCTGAACCGGCAGTCCAGAATACCAAACAAGTCTTCAACTCTTTCAAACTTTTATACATCACAGTCCTATCCACCAACCCTTTACGTTTGGATAGCAAATCTTCCTTAAACCTATGAAGAATATTATTTATTATTTTTTTCATTGCTCTATGATTCTATGGACAAAAATAGTAATAAAAAAACGAAACCCTTTGGTTTGTTATATCTTCTACAAAAAATCACTTTGTTTGAAAAAAAACAACAAAAAGCTTGCACGGAAAGTTTTTTGTACATATCTTTGCACCGCTTTAGAGATAAGACACGGACTCGTAGCTTAATGGATAGAGCACTTGGTTACGGCCCCAGAGGTTGTCCGTTCGACTCCCGCCGAGTTCACTTAAAAGAGTAAAAATCAGTGATGATTTTTACTCTTTTTGCATTATAGCCCGCAGGGAATCAGGGCTACAGGCTATGGGGGGATCTATCTGTCATCGATTTTTTTATAAAAATGAATCTACAAATTCGCAATTGCTAAATCTTTATTAATGGCTATTTTACATGGAAAACACGATTTTACAATCAACAAAAACACGTATTCCTTATCTTGATTTACTAAAATTTTTCGCGATTGCCTGTGTCATTCTGGGACATTTCTATATCACTGTTTACCGGCTATTAATCGGTATTGCGGGAAGTATGACATTCTTCCTACTGGCTCCTGTTGCATATCAATATACCCGTTCTTTCCGTATCACCCAGACTTTAAACCATGTGGGAAAATGTACCCTAGGGATCTATATCGTCCAAACCTTCCTATTGGAATGTTTACTTCATGCACTTGGTTTCTATGTAACAACAACCCAAAGTTTTTTTGTAGGCCCTTTAATCGCAATCGCAGAATTAACCCTCTGCTATCAAACTGTTTTACTCATTAAAAAGAACCGCTACACCCAACTTCTATTATTAGGTATTGTGGAAGGGAAAGATAAGTAAATTAAGAAATAATTCCTACTTTTACAATCGAATGCAAAACACTCTTTATGAAAAATACATTATTATTATCTGCTCTTAGCAGCTTAGGAACAATTGCAACAGCCAATAATCACACAAATCTGGTACTCATTAATCTGGATGATGTTGGGTATGGAGATTTTTCATGTTATGGGGCATCCGGTTATTCCACCCCCAACATTGATCGTCTGGCTTCGGAAGGAGTTCGTTTCACTCACTTTTTGGCAGGTCAACCCATCAGTGGGGCATCACGTGCAGGTTTATTGACCGGATGCTATGCCAACCGGATCGGTTTTGCAGGAGCTCCAGGCCCCAACTCTGATTATGGTATCCACCCATCAGAAATGACAATGGGAGAACTTTTAAAACAAAAAGGTTACCAGACAGCTATTTTCGGAAAGTGGCATTTAGGGGATTCTTATCCTTTCCTGCCCCTTCAAAATGGCTTCGATGAATATTACGGTCTCCCCTACTCTAACGATATGTGGCCTTATCACCCCCAACAAGGCGAAGTGTTTCATTTCCCGGACCTTCCCATGTATGATGGAAATAAAATTATCGGCCTGAACACTGACCAATCCAGGCTTACCACGGATTACACAACCCGCTCCGTCAATTTCATCCGCAAAAATAAAAACAAACCCTTCTTTTTATACCTGGCCCACTCTATGCCTCATGTACCACTTGCTGTCTCAGACAAATTCAAAGGCAAAAGCGAACAAGGACTATATGGTGATGTTATGATGGAAATCGACTGGAGTGTCGGTGAGATTTTAAAAACGCTGAAAGAACTGGGGCTGGAAGAAAATACACTGGTAATTTTAACCTCTGATAACGGTCCGTGGGCTAACTACGGTAATCATGCGGGTTCCACAGGTGGACTCCGGGAAGCCAAGGCGACGACTTTTGACGGAGGTAACCGGGTTCCTTGCCTTGTATACTGGAAAGGTAAAACAAAGGCAGGAAGTATTTGTAATAAATTAGCTTCTAATATTGATTTATTTCCAACATTTGCCGAAATCAGCGGGGCTCCGCTCCCGGAAAACAAAATCGACGGAATCAGTATCTTACCTTTAATCCTCGGGGATAAAAATGCCAATCCCAGAAAATCATTTGTATATTATTTGAACAAGAATGATCTGGAAGCAATCACTGATGGTTCCTTTAAATTGGTTTTCCCACACAAATACGTTACTTACGGAGCATATACTCCTGGAAACGACGGTCAACCCGGAGAACTGACAACCTTGCAGTTGTATCACTGCGAATTGTACGACCTACGCCGTGATCCCGGGGAACGTTATAACGTCATCGACCAATACCCGGAAATAACAACTAAATTAATGAAAATAGCGGATGAAATGCGTGAGGATTTAGGGGATAACCTAAACAGAAAAAAAGGAACAGGACGCAGAGCTCCCGGCTACTTAAAAGACTTCAAGAAATAATATGTATAAAAATATCATTATCCGGTTAGGAGTGCTGGTTTCCAGCCTTCCCCCAGTTTCAGTCCCCCTTGTTGCACAAACTCCTGTTAAAGAGCAACGCCCCAATATTTTATTTATTCTTTCGGACGATCACACTTCACAATCCTGGGGTATTTACGGAGGAATACTGAGCGAGTATGTACAAAATCAGCATATCCGGACTCTGGCAGCAGAAGGTTGTGTACTTGAGAATTGTTTTTGTACCAATTCAATTTCATCACCTAGCCGGGCAACTATACTGACCGGTGCTTATAGCCATTGTAACGGAGTATTCTCACTGGAAGACGGGCTGAACCCGGAAGCAGATAATCTTGCCAAACAAATGCAAAAAGGAGGATATCAAACAGCACTGATCGGAAAATGGCATTTGAAAAAACAACCTTCAGGCTTTGATTATTTCTATGTTTTCCATGACCAGGGTGAATACGTCGACCCGATATTTAAATCTGCTTCCAATTGGGTAGATGATGACCAGGGTAAACAAGGAGAAGTTGTTAAAGGATTTTCTACCGATATAGTTACGGAACATACTATCGATTGGATACGAAACCGGGAAAAAAACAAGCCTTTCCTGATGTGTTGCCATTTCAAAGCAACTCACGAGCCTTGGGACTTTCCACAACGAATGCAACATCTATACGATTCTGTAGATTTTCCGGAACCCGCCAATATGCTGGAATTCGGTCCGGAAAAATCCGGGCGAACCATTCCCGGACAACAACTGGAAAATCTTGGCTGGAGGTGGGAGTATGCCAGTAAAGACCCGGAAAATTGGTGGTGTCGTTATCCTGAATTGCCATTTTCCACTCAAGGCATGGAAAAAACAGATGCTCGCCGGAAAATTTATCAGAAAATGATAAAAGATTATCTAAGATGCGGAGCTACTATTGACGATAACATCGGACGGCTATTGAAAGTGCTGGACGAAGAAGGCCTAACAGAAAATACCATTGTCATCTACGTATCCGATCAAGGCTATTTTCTGGGAGAACATGGTTTTTTCGACAAACGGCTAATGTATGAAGAATCCCTCCGTATGCCCTTCGTGATCCGCTATCCCAAAGAAATACCAGGAGGTACACGCAACCAGGATATCATTTTGAATATTGATTTTGCCGCTTTATTAGCTGATTATGCCGGAATTCAACCACCAGAAAAATCCCAGGGACGTAGTTTCAGAAAAAATCTGCAAGGCGATACCCCCTCAGATTGGCGCAAAAGTATGTACTACCGCTATTGGACCCATCATACCATCCGTCCGGCACATATCGGAATACGCAACGATCAGTATAAACTGATTTTCTTTTACGGCAACCGATTAAATACCACCGGTTCAGAAGATAAATCAACAGCACCTACCTGGGAATTCTATGATCTGAAAAAGGACCCGCACGAAAATCACAATGCCTATCATCAACCCGAATATGCAAAAACCATCCGGGAAATGAAAAAAGAACTGCTTGAACTGCGCCAGGCTTATCAAGATACAGATCAAGGAAATCCCACTATGCAAGAAATTTTAAAAAAATATTATTGGTAAAACCGTATATACATAATGAACAAATTACTATTACTCATTCTTCTCAGTCCCGCCGTTTTTTTTTTAATACCGGCCATTTTGACATACTAGCTGTGCTCTCTATTTTCTACCAGACAATTGGCATCTAAATCCAGTTGGATATACAACATTTCAGAAAACGTTTCAGTAGTGAAAAATTTTCATCTATTTGTTAAAATCATATCTTTCAAGTAGTTGCATGTACCCCAGTCGAAGTTTTCAATTCGGACTACCAGGCCCTGTCCCGGACTGACCAACAATGTACAATAGTCATTCTTTTTCAAATTTACTTTTGCCGCCGCAAAAATATCCAGCAATCCGTAAATAAACAGTATATCCTTTGCTTCGTTCCGCAGCCATCTTTTCATGTCTTTGGTTTGTTCCTGCCGGAAAGTAACGTTTTTCCAAGGCATATCGGATGCATACAAAAAAGAACGGTCGTGAATATCCTTCGGTACCCATTCCCGGTAAGGCCGGACAAAATGAGTATAACTTCCCGTTTCGTTCAGGGCCAGCCACGACATCGGCTCACGGGCATATAATGTGCTGTCACAAAAACGGGCCGGATCGGATACGGTAATCAAATGTTCGAAATAAAATGCCGGGTTATCATATTCCTTATCGGGAATCAGTTCCTTCGATACGGCTCCGTAAAAGAAAGCCGGCCGGTATTCGAGGATAGTCAATTGCAGAGCCCGCAAAGAAGATCCTACCCGCCGGAAATCCAGTCTGTGTTCACGGCTATATGCTTCGAACAAGGGTAACAGGCTGTCCAAATGCCGGAAACAGTAACGCTGAAAATCCTTTATATCGAAATTCAGTTCACTACCGGTCGGAAAAAAAGAAAAACCGCCGCCATTCATGCCCATTTGGATCCCCCCTCCTCGAAACATTTTATTCGGTTTTCCCAACCTGACCTGATAGCGACCGACTCGTTTGTCAGGCGAATCACTACATAAAGGAGTATTGAATAAAATGGTCTGCCGCACATCTTCCGGATAATACCGTTTGTGAAACAAAGCTTCCAAACCACCCTGACCGTTTCCGGTAGATACCCGGTAGTTGGAAGAGTATAGTGCCGTTTCCAGACTTTTTATGACAGCGTGCAGGTCGGCTGCAATTTGCGGCAAAGTCAGCGTATGCCAGTCGATCGTACTGTCAGGCCGGCTACGGCCGCAATAGCGGGTTTCCAGGATGACCTGATTGGCTTTCAGCAAAGTCGCGGCTTCTGTCCAGTATAAAGAATCAATAGTTCCTCCGGATGTGACAAATACCACGGCTGCCGAATCGGAGCGGTGCAGGAGACAAAATTGCTGCCGGAAGTTGCCTTTTTCCGGATGATTATGGTCATAAGGTTGCCGGATGAAACAACGGAAATACTCTCCGTATATGGAATCGCAACCCGCTTCTACCGAGACAATCTCCGGAATGGCGTTCAAACGTTCTGTCAGATTTTTCCCCTGAACGGTTCCGGTATACATTTCCAGAACCCCGATCATAATACTAATCCATATTTTTTTCATACGATGATTCTTTCAATTTTAATGATTTCCCTAAACCGTTGTCTGGTTTAGGCTAAAACGTACAATAAGCTTAGAAATAAATTTTGCTTCAAAGATGAAAGATAATAACGGAAAATTGTTTGTTCAATCGGCTACTGTTTTTGTCTATTCAGAAACCATCTATTAAAAAAAATCACGTCTTTGTCCATTTGAAACCATTGTTTGTCAATACAAAAACAACATGGCTAATAAAATCAAATATGTCAAAACAGAAATCAATTTCATCATTTTTCGGGAAATAAATACCGGTCCGGTCGATTGTACCCGAATATTGAGAGAAAAAAAACAGGGATTAGTCTATTTATTTTTCCTGCAAACGAAAAGGCGAATAGCTTTGTAGCAAGAATAAGAATGGATTTGAAAAAAGCAACCGGATAGAATACAGAACAATGAACTTCAGTGAATTTATATGCCGCCATAAAAATTGCTATGTACTGGAAGAAGGTTTTGCCTTGTGGAAAATAAATTCTTCTTCCGGTCCGGATTACTGTTTCGATTTAAATGGAATGCATGCCATTCTGTTGGTACTGGACGGGGAGATGACAGTCCGGATCGACGATACCCCTTACTTGCTGAGGCGGAATTGTTTCGTAGATACAATCGAAAAACAAACTTTGGAGCTATCAGGCCCTTTTCAGCAGGTACAGGCATGGCAGCTATTGCTGACAGAAACTTTTCTTCAGGCTTTGATGAAAAATAATCCTCCTTTTCCTGTAGCTTACGTGGTAAAACAAATAGAACATCCGGTATGTGTATTGTCCGAAACAACAACTCAATTGTTAAAGCAAAAGATCAGTTATATCGAAACCATCTTCCGTGACCGGACACATTATTTTCAGGCTGAGATGCTAAAGTGTGCGTTGTGGATGTTTTTCTTGGATATTTCCAATACCTTTTCCCACCTGCAGGCTGAACAGAACGATACTTTTCGGGAAACAGAACGAAAAAGAATACTTTTCAGCCGGTTTATAAAATTACTTCGGGAACATATTTATGAAAAACGTTCCGTCGGCTTTTATGCTTCGGAGTTGTGTGTCAGCCCGCAATATCTGAACCGTATCATTAAGAATATGTCCGGAAAAACCGTGTACGCGTGGATTGCCCACATGCTTACAGCTGAATTATACCGGTTGTTAGCCGATACCGATATTTCCATTCAGTCATTGGCCGATCATTTCAATTTTCCGGACCAGGCAACTTTTACCAAATTTTTCAAACGTCAAAGCGGTATTTCTCCTACAGCCTACCGGAGGAAAATCACAAAACCTTTCTGAGTGCGGTCTGTCGTATTTCAGCTGGGCAGGGTTCACCAACGAAGTACCTGCCAGGCCGGGAAACGCTCCGAATATCGTTACCTTCATAAAAGATAATACGGAATATGCGTTTTCCGGCAATATTACCTGCAAATTTATATGCCGACATTGAAAAAGCTGTCCGATAAGCCAAACCTACGTTTATTTTTTCTTTCTATTCCGGTCTATGTATTTGTATGGCAAAACCGAACGCCCGGTCCCGCTCTGTCAAAACAAATACCTGTTCCTTCTGTTAGTGCAACATGCTAAACTTGTGTTTCACGGAAAGAGAAAAATCAAGTACCGACAATCGGCCCCCTATGTTCAACGATCTGATATACTCACCCCAGCAATTCCTTTACTTTAGCCGAGATCGCTTTACCGTCGGCCAGACCGGCCAATTTTTTGGTAGCGGTGCCCATCACTTTTCCCATATCTTTTGCAGAAGAAGCACCCACTTCGGCAATGATCGCTTTCAAAGCTTCAGTCAGTTCAGCTTCATCCAGTTGTTTCGGTAAAAATTCTTCGAGCACGGCCACCTGCCCGCTCTCCTGCTCGGACAAATCTTCGC
>URJC01000109.1 GCA_900548135.1 uncultured Odoribacter sp.
AGGCTGAGGTTGATGCGTTGATGGGATTGATGGCTGATGCTATCGTTCGTGAAACGCCTGAACTCATGCGGCAAGGTGTGAGAATTAAAGTCATTGGCCATACAACGGATTTACCAGAAGGAGTTTGGCAGAAGATGAGCCAATTGATTCAGGATACTGCTCAAAATATGGGGGTAACCCTGATTTTAGCTCTAAGTTATGGAGCGCGATGGGAAATCTTGGAAGCTGTCAAGAAAATAGCAGTGGATTATAAAAGTGGAAAAATTGATGGGTTACAACAAATTACAGAAGATGTTTTTTCCGGTTATCTGACTACTGCGACTATTCCGGAACCAGATTTACTGATACGTACGAGTGGGGAATGCCGGTTGAGCAATTTTTTGCTTTGGCAGTGTGCTTATACCGAATTTTATTTTATCGATAAATTTTGGCCTGATTTTGAAAAAGATGATTTATATTTGGCAATCCGTAATTTCCAATGCCGTGAGAGACGATTTGGAATGACGGGCGAACAGATAAAAGCAAATGAAATTGATAAGTGAATAACTTTATAATGCAACTTGGTTGCTAAAAAAGAATATATGGTTAGAAAAGCGATTCTTGGTATTTTTATTGTTTTGTTTTGTGTTTGCCGGCTTATGGCACAGTCGGCAGATACGATCAGCCAACCGGAAGTTTTTTATTCAAGCCCTAAAACTTATGTCATCGGGGGAATTGAGGTTGCAGGTATAGGTGAACAATATGATGCAGAAACCCTGATTCAATTGTCGGGATTGCATGTGGGAAGCGAGGTTAAAATTCCCGGAGATGCCATTACAAAAGCGATTAAACGTTTATATGGACAAGGATTATTTTCGGATGTTTCTATCGCTGTCGATCGTTACGAAGGGAATAAGGTGTTTTTGATTCTTAAAATGGCGGAACGTCATAAATTATCTAAGATTAACTATATCGGCCTGAAAAAATCAGAGGAAAATAAAATCAAAGAAAAGATAAATCCGTTACCTGGTACACAGGTGACGGATAATATGATTGCTAACCTGGAACGCATTGTTGAAAAATATTTTAAAGAAAAAGGATATTATAATATTGATGTTAAAGCTTTGCAACGTGATGATCCCGAACAGCCTAATTTTGTGATCCTGGATGTGAACATCGAGCGGAAAAGTAAGATTAAGATCAGTGAAATAGTCATTAATGGCAATCAGGAAATACGGGAAGGTAAGTTGAAAGCCGCCATGAAGAAAACAAAAGAGAAATCTTTGGTGAATTTCTTTAAATCGGCTAAATATATTGAGGCAAATTATGAAGAAGATAAGTATAATTTGCTGGATAAATACAACGAATTGGGATACCGGGACGCTTCTGTCCTGAGTGATAGTGTGGTGCAGGTTGCTCCTAACCGGGTAAAAATCTACATTGACGTGGAAGAAGGAAATAAATATTACTATAACGATATTACTTGGGTTGGAAATACCATTGTGGACGCAGTTACCTTGAATGAGGCATTGAAAATTAAAAAGGGAGATGTCTATAATAAAAAGTACTTTGACAAGCGTTTGAAAGATGATGAGGAATCGGTGAGCAATACTTATTATTTGAACAATGGTTATTTGTTCTTCCGTTCTATGCCAGTGGAAACTGTGGTTGGTAAGGATTCTATTAATGTTGAGATTCGTATTTTTGAAGGTCCGCAGGCAACCATTGACCGGGTGACGATTAAAGGAAATGACCGTACACATGAACATGTGATCCGGCGTGAATTATATACTTATCCCGGAGAATTGTTCAGTCGGGATGATGTATTGCGAAGTGCCCGTGAATTGGCAAACCTGGGGCATTTTGATCCGGAGAAAATTGATCCCCGGCCTGTAAATCCTAATCAGGAAGCCGGAACTGTGGATATTGAATATAATGTAGCGGAACGGGCAAATGATAAAATTGAAATTTCAGGAGGTTGGGGAGCTGGTATGATTATCGGATCTGTGGGATTGACCTTTAATAACTTCTCTATTCGTAATATTTTCAATTGGGAATCTTACCGTCCGTTACCTCAGGGGGATGGACAGACATTGTCTTTGAAGGCACAGACGAATGGTAAGTACTATACTTCTTTTAGCGTATCTTTCCGTGAGCCCTGGTTGGGGGGAAAGAAACCCAATTCATTGAGTGTTTCTGCTTATTATTCCCGTCAGACTGGTTATTCCAGAAGTTATTATAATTCTTATTACGCTGGAAGTTCTTCTAAAGACCTGTATGATGATTCTCAGTTGATGACCACTTTTGGTATTAGTGCCGGATTAGGACGACGGATTACATGGCCGGATGATTATTTTACAATGCTTACTGATATTTCGTACCAACGTTATACTTTGAAAAATTGGCCTTATTATATATTCAGTAACGGGCATTCTAATAATCTGGCTTTTTCTATACAGTTGAGAAGAAGTTCTATCAGTAATCCATTGTATACGATGTTTGGTTCTGATTTTACTTTAGGATTGGCATTTACTCCTCCCTATTCCTGGTTTAATAATAAAGACTATGATAGTCCGAATATGAAAGATAAGGAAAAATACCGCTGGATTGAGTATCATAAATGGAAATTCCAGGGTAAGGTATTTATGCCTTTGTATAAGAAACTGGTATTGTATGCCGGCGCACAATATGGATACTTAGGACACTATGATAAGAACAGACGTTCTCCGTTTGAAGGTTTTGAAATGGGGGGTGACGGTATGTCCGGATATAGCTTGTATGGTCGGGAGTACATTGGTTTGAGAGGGTATGAAAACGGTTCATTGACCAATGCTGGCTCTAGTTTCCTGGCTCCTAATGCTTCAGATGCTAGTCTGTATTCTAAGTTGACAATGGAAGTTCGTTATCCGATTTCCTTGGCGCAGTCGGCCACTATTTATGCTTTAGCATTCATGGAGGCAGGCAATTCCTGGTATGAATTGAAGGATTTTGAGCCTTTCAATCTGTACCGTTCTGCTGGTGTTGGTTTGCGTGTGTTCCTGCCCATGTTCGGATTGCTTGGTATTGACTGGGGATATGGATTTGATAATGTTCCGGGACGCTCGGGGGCTGCTGGTTCGCAGATTCACTTTGTATTAGGACAGGAATTTTGATAATAGTGTTTAAGGAAAGGTAATAAATATCATTTTCGGATCTCTATTTTCAATTTCCAATTGAAATGCAGATTTATTTTATTAATTTTGTACTGTTTGCTCGGAGGAGCTGTTGCACAGAGTGGAATGCGTTTTGCTTTTGTTAATATGGAATATATTATTGAATAGTATTCCGGACTATACGAAAGTGCAGGTTGAATTGAATAAGTATTCCCGGATATTGATGCGGTATATGGAGAGATAGCCTGATATACAGGGTAAATATTTGGAATGATTATTGATGTTTCGGCAGATAATTCGGTGATTGCATTTGATCTTAAGTTGGATAAAAGTAATCTGGTGCTGCGGAAATTAGGTTATACAGTGAAAAAACAAGAAGAATGACAGTTTATTTTCCGATGTCCATTCCCCAGGGAAAACAGGAAGATAGATTTTAATTATTGAATAAACAAAACCAAAAGTTATGAAGAATACAATTAAATTGATTGTGGTTGTAGCATTTACTTTGGCTGCAATGAGCGTTTCTGCACAAGTGAAATTGGGACATATTGAAACCCAGAAATTAATTCAGGCTATGCCGGAATGGAATGCTGCCCAGAAAACCATGGAGACAAAGCAAAATGACATTGAGACTGAATTAACGAAAATGAAAGAAGATTATCAAACGAAAGTCGCTGACTATAGTAAGAATGCAAAAACATATTCAGATGTAGTTCGTGCTACCAAAGAACAGGAATTGCAGGATATGCAACAACGGATCATTCGTTTTCAGGAAATAGCTGTAGATAATCTGGATAAAGAACAAAAATCTTTGATGCAGCCAATTATTGATAAAGCAATGAATGCGATTAAAGCTGTCGGTAAAGAAAACGGTTTCACTTATATCTATGATATGAATGGGGGAGCAATCCTTTATGCTGCTGATAATACAGAGGATGTGTTGCCATTGGTAAAGAAAAAATTGGGACTCCAATAATAGTTTTTTAAATAGGAAGTAGCCGCCTTTGTGGGCGGCTATTTTTTTGACTGTAAATGAGTGGAAGGAAAAGGATTGAAGGGATTTTTAATTCTTAATTGTAATATCATAACGGGAAATTTGCGATATTGCAACACAAAGTATGCAGGTACAACTGATTAATTGAAAAAGAATATGACAGAGAATATTGGCGTTTTTGATTCTGGTTATGGTGGTTTATCCATTCTAAAGGAGATTGTGAAAGTATTGCCGCAATATAATTATATTTATTTAGGAGATAATGCAAGGGCTCCTTATGGGACTCGTTCTTTTGAGGTAGTATATCATTATACGAAAGAAGCTGTACAGAAACTTTTTGATTTGAACTGTCGGTTAGTCATTTTGGCCTGTAATACGGCTTCAGCAAAAGCATTGAGGACGATACAACAGTTGGATTTACCGGTAATGGCTCCGGAAAAACGTGTTTTAGGAGTCATTCGTCCAAGTGTAGAGGCTTTGGCTGGGTATTCTTCGAATGGACATATTGGCATTTTGGCCACCCGGGGTACAGTTGCTTCCTGCTCTTATCCGCTGGAGGTTGAAAAGTGGTATGGAAAAGATCGGTACCATATTACTCAACTTGCTTGTCCGATGTGGGTACCTCTGGTGGAAAATAATGAATTTGAGAGCGAAGGAGCTGCTTATTTTGTTAAAAAAGATATTGTAAAATTATTTGCAATAGATCCTGCTATTGATACGATTGTATTAGGATGTACCCACTATCCTTTGTTAAAGCCTATGATTGACCGTTTTGTACCGAAGCAGGTAAGTATTATCAGTCAGGGGCATATTGTCGCTGATAGTCTGGCTGATTATTTACGACGGCATCCCGAGATGGAGGTACATTTGGGCCGTGGGGAAAATATTACTTATTATACAACAGATAAAGCTGAGTTATTTGAGCGTATGGCAGGTATATTTATGGGGAAAGAAATTAAATCGGAAAGCATTGTGATGTAATTTGTGACCTGCAATTAACAATGAACCGTTTCCAGGTATTGTTAATCATTATTTGTACGTCATTCATTATTAAATATTTTTTATATCTTTGGACAGAGTAAAGATGTTATTTATAATGCAGTTACGCTGCGGAATAATTTATGACAGAACAGGAACAGATAAAAGAAGCTTTTGATGATTTGCTGAAATCTTTGCGGAAAGACACTTCCAAGGAAAGCCGGCAAAAGATAAAAGAGGCTTTTGAGTTTGCTAACGAAGCGCATAAAGGGGTGAAACGGAGATCCGGAGAGCCTTATATTATGCATCCTCTGGCAGTAGCAAAAATAGCCACAAAAGAAATTGGGTTAGGGACAACTTCCGTTATATCTGCGTTGTTGCATGATGTGGTTGAGGATACAGATTATACAGTAGAGGATATTGCTAATCTTTTCGGACCGAAGGTGGCATCTATTGTGGATGGATTGACAAAGATCAGCGGGGGTATGGGGTCAGATACAAGCCAGCAGGCTGAAAGTTTCCGAAAAATGATCCTTACGTTGGCTGATGATGTGCGGGTGATCCTGATTAAGATTGCTGACCGATTGCATAATATGCGTACTCTGGCTTCTATGCCGGAGCATAAACAAGTGAAAATAGCCAGTGAAACCCTTTATATTTATGCTCCTTTAGCCCATCGAATGGGACTTCATGCTATAAAAACTGAACTGGAGGATTTGAGCATGAAATACGAACATCCCGAAGAATATGAGGTGATTGATAAAAAAATAGAGGCCTATAAACGGCAATTCTCTGCCCTTTTTGAAGAATTTATCAAACCAATTCGGCAGAAATTAAGCGCCAACGGATATGAATATACCATAACTGCGCGGACGAAAAGTGTGTATTCGGTATGGCTAAAAATGCAAAGACGAAATATCAGTTTTGACGAGATTTTTGATTTGCTGGCTGTCCGTATTGTATTTAAGCCCAAGTTGGACCAGCCTGAAAAATGGCAGTGCTGGAATATTTATTCGCTGATTACTGATATTTATAGTCCGAAACCTGAGCGAATCCGGGATTGGGTAAGTGTACCCAAAGCGAATGGATATGAGGCTTTGCATCTGACAGTGATGGGACCGGAAGGGCAATGGTTTGAGGTACAAATCAGATCCGAACGAATGGATGAGGTAGCTGAAAAAGGCTTGGCAGCACATTGGAAATATAAAAATGAAGGCGAAAGTTCGGAATTGGATAAATGGCTGGCTGGTATCAAAGAGATACTGGATCAGCCGGATGCGACTGCTTTGGAATTTTTGGATGAATTCAAGCTGAATCTTTTTGCTAAGGAAATTCGTGTATTTACTCCGAAGGGATATATGAGAACCTTGCCCAAAGGGGCAACAGCTTTGGATTTTGCTTATGATATACATACCGAAATCGGGAATACTTGTATTGGAGCAAAGGTTAACCATAAGCTGGTTCCGATGAGCCATAAATTAGCTAGTGGAGACCAGGTGGAAGTGCTGACAAGTGATAAACAAAGCCCTCAGAAAGAATGGCTGGAATTTGTGGTGACTGCAAAAGCCCGTACTCATATTAATGCGGCTTTTAAAAAATACCGGAAAGAGTTGATGCGTAAGGGAATTAATATTTATGAAGCTCTTGTAAAACAACTGCAATTACCTCCTACTTCCGAGACACTGAATAAAGTGTTGACTAATTATGGGTTTACTAACAAGGATGATCTCTATGTAGAAATAGGAAAACAAACCATTACTACCGAAGATCTTGAAAAGATCCTGAAGAAAAAAGCAGAAAATAAATTTATCAAATACTGGAAACTGCAATTCTTATGGAGCGGTAAGGATGGGGAGGATAAGAAAAAAGAAAATGCCAATGTGGCTATCGATCCTAATTCTGATTTTGTGATTGCCCCCTGTTGTAATCCAATTCCCGGAGATGATGTGGTTGGTATGAATATTGCTGGTACGAAGGTGACCGTACATAAGCGTTCTTGTCCTGAAGCGATACGCTTGATGGCAAGTTTCGGAGATAAGATTGTGCCTGTAAAATGGGTAAGTCATAAATTGATGTCTTTTCTGGCAGTTATTAAACTGACGGGTATTGACAGACCAGGTATTGTTAGTGAGATTACCACTTTGATTGCGAAGGAAGAAAAGGTAAATATGCGTATGGTACATTTTGATACCCGGGATGGTATTTTTGAAGGAATGATTCATCTCTATGTACACAATACTGACGATTTGAGCAATATTGTGACACGAATTTCGCAGTTACAAGGAGTGGAAACAGTGATGCGTATGGAGGCAGAAGAAAAATAAAAGTAATGATGGAACAGGAAGTAGCTTGCAATCTTGTCACAGAGGATCATGCGGGAAAGGTATTCAACATTAATTCAGCAATTTTATCATGGAAAAGATAAAAGATACGGTAAAGGAAATTTTTACAACTTATCTACAACAAAAAGGGCATCGGAAAACCCCTGAGCGGTATGCAATTTTGGATGAAATTTATTCTCATGCCGGGCATTTTGATATAGAATCTCTGTATGTCTTTATGAAGAATAAAAATTATAGGGTGAGCCGGGCTACACTTTATAATACCATTGATCTGTTGTTGGATTGTAAATTGGTTATTAAACATCAGTTCGGAAATAATATTGCACAATTTGAAAAGGCCTTTAATAATCGCCATCATGAACATTTGATCTGTCAGAAATGCGGTAAGGTAGAGGAGTTTTCGGATTCCAGAATTGACGAAGTGGTAGAACATATTGAAGAAAAATATCAATTTTCTGTACATCA
>URJC01000110.1 GCA_900548135.1 uncultured Odoribacter sp.
GGGGTGGGGGGGGGGGGGGGGCATACGCCCGGAGTACGTCATGGCAATGATTAATGAGGTAGCTAACAGTGATGCCATTTTTACGGTAGACACCGGAATGACTTGTGTATGGGGGGCACGTTATCTTCAGGCTAGTGGACAACGTAAAATGTTAGGCTCTTTTAATCACGGCAGTATGGCAAATGCTATGCCCCAGGCAATCGGTGCTGCGCTGGCTTATCCGCAACGGCAAGTCATTGCCTTGTGCGGGGACGGGGGGATTTCTATGTTGTTGGGTGATCTGGCTACGATTGTTGAATATGAACTGCCGGTCAAAGTGATTGTTTTTAATAACAGAAGCTTGGGAATGGTTAAGCTCGAAATGGAAGTAGACGGTTTGCCGGATAATGAAACTGATATGTATAACCCGGATTTCTCTCTGGTGGCAAAGGCTATGGGAATGAAAGGACGTACAGTCAGCCGTCCGGATGACGTTTTGCCTGCCTTGATTGATGCCTTAAATACACCGGAGCCTGAGTTATTGAATATCATGACCGATCCTAATGCATTGGCAATGCCTCCGGAAATAGAACTGGATCAGATGACTGGGTTTGCCCGGGCCATGTATAAAATGCTGATTAATGGGCGTAGCCGGGAAATTATTGATACAATCCGTTCTAATTATAAGCACATTAAAGAAGTGTTTTGACTTTTCAAGCAGCAGATCAGACTTGGTTTGAATTGAGTTCAAATGTTCCGTTGAGGAGAAGGTGAAACGGTACATTTGAACTTTTCATTCAGAAAGGAAGATCATCGGCCTCCGGCATAGCCGGAATATCTTCTACCCGGTATTCCGGCACTGGAATGTTTTCCGGATTTTTGGGGGCGATTTTTTCAATCCGCCAACCTTCCAGATTGGTGAAATAAGATACTTGTCCCTTGTTTTCCCATTTTCTGCCCCGGATGTTGAAATAAACTTTGATGTCTTCATTCAGGGCAATATTTTCGAGTAAGTCGCACCGGTCTTGTATTAATTGCACCTTTACAAAATCATTCCATTGCGGATTTTTTTCATTTTCTACTTCAATGACAAATTCACGTTTCTGGAATTTTTCGCTGATGTGTTGGGTTTCTTCTTTAAATATTAGCTTACCGCTTATTTCGTAATTCATGTGATTAAAATAATTGAGATTATGCTTGCAAAGATAACAAAGTCCGGAGGAATTTCTTCCCCCGGACTTAGATTATCTCCTTAAAAGAGCGTTATTTTTTTGCCGGAGTTTCCGGTTTAACGATATCCAACAGTTCGACTTCGAAGATCAGGGTTTCGTTTGGTCCGATCGCATTATTACCTCTCTGACCGTATGCCTGATCGCTAGGGATATAGATTTCCCATTTAGAACCAACAGGCATTTCTTTAATGGCTTTTGTCCATCCCGGAATCACATAGTTCAATTGGAATTGGGCTGGTTCACCTCTTTTATAAGAAGAATCAAATTCAGTTCCATCAATCAGGGTTCCTTTGTAATTTACTTTAACCACATCCGTTTCAGTTGGTTTTGCACCGTTACCCTGTTTGATCACTTTGTATTGGATACCATCTGCTAAAGTGTCGACACCGGATTTTTTAGCATTTTCTTTCAGGAATTTTTCTCCTTTTTCAGCGTTTTCCTGAGCTTTCTGCATGAATAATTTCTGGAAGTAGCTGTTCAGGAACATTTCCATAGCTTCCTGTGAAGTTTCAACTTTCTTATCTTGTTTAGCAGAGTTCATACCCGCAACAAAGGCACTCATATTCATATCTTTCATACCCATTTGTTGCATACCTTTACCATTGATGTATCCCAAATAAAAACTGGCACTGTCGGCAGCTGTTTTCAATGGTGCAGAAGTTTGGTTTATAGAGCCATTGTTACATCCCATAACCATGGCACCTACTGCAAGCGTAAGTAGTAAATTTTTTGCTTTCATTTTACTGTTAATTGAATGTTATAAAGTTTGATTTGTGATTATACGATAGCTAAAAGCTCTACGTCGAAAATGAGGGTTTCGTTCGGACCAATGGACTGACCTGCCCCATGTGAACCATAGGCTAATTCTGAGGGAATGTATAATTGCCATTTAGAACCCACAGGCATCAGTTGCAATGCTTCAACCCAACCTGCAATGACACCGCTTACCGGAAATTCTGCCGGTTCTCCTCTTTTGATAGAAGAGTCGAAAACCTGTCCGTTGATCAACCGGCCTTCGTAGTGGCATTTTACTGTATCGGAAGCTTTGGGTTTAGGACCGTCTCCTGCTTTCAGAATTTTGTATTGCAAACCACTGGAAAGGGTAACGACACCTTCTTTGTTTTTATTTTCAGCCAGGAATTGTGCTCCGGCTTCTTTGGCTGCATCACCTTGTGCTTTTTGCAGTTTCTCAAAATAATCTTGTAATATATTATTAGCTTCGTCGGGCATAATTTCAGGCATTTTTCCTGCAAATACTGTGCTCAGTGCATCATTGAACGCTTCCATGTTGATGGTTTTCACCCCTGATGAAATCAGATTGCTGGCAATGCTTAAGCCCAGGCTATAGCTGACTTTGTCCATTTCGTTGTTATACTTCATTCTGTTGATGTTAAATTTTTTAATTGCGCAAAGATAAATTAAAAAGGCAAAAAGTAAAAAGTTAATGGTAAAAAGTGTGTTATAAAAACACCCTGTTTACATACGCATTTATACCCTCTTTTGTTTTATTGCTTTTTAATTTTGTATGATTTTGCCGTCACTTAATACTATTTTCTGATCAGATAGGGCGGCCAGTTCCATGTCGTGGGTGACAATGACGAAGGTTTGTTCCAGCTCGTCCCTTAAGGAGAAAAAGAGTTTGTGGAGCTCATTTTTGGTATGAGTATCCAGATTCCCGGAAGGTTCGTCTGCCAATACAACTTTAGGAGAGTTGATCAGAGCCCGGGCAACGGATACCCTTTGCTGCTCTCCTCCGGAGAGTTCTGCTGGTTTATGTGTTATCCTTTCGTGAAGCCCGAGACGGTCCAGGAGGTTCAGGGCTTTTTTTTCAGCTTCTTTCCGGCTCAGTCCTTGTATCCAGGCTGGCATGCAAACATTTTCCAAAGCTGTGAATTCAGGCAATAAATGATGAAATTGAAATACAAATCCGATGTTGTTGTTTCTGAAATCAGCTAATTTATTCGGGGAATAAGAGGCTATGTTTTCCTGACCATACCATATTTCTCCTTCATCCGGGGAATCCAGGGTTCCCAGAATGTGCAACAAAGTGCTTTTTCCGGCTCCGCTGGCGCCGACGATGGTTACTATTTTTTTTTCAGGGATGATTAGGTTAATCCCTTTTAATACCTGCAGATTACTATAGCTTTTTTTTATATTTTTAATTTCTATCATCTGTAGCTGTTATTTAGGAATAACAAATGTATGATATTTTTTTATTATCTGTGTTTTTCCGGATTTTGAAAATATTTTTGATTCTTGTATGAAATATTTTTGTTTTATGGTTTGAGTATTTGGAATTTAATATTACTTTTGCAGCGTCAAAAATTGGCATGCGGGCGTGGTGGAATTGGTAGACACGCCAGACTTAGGATCTGGTGTCGCAAGACTTGGGGGTTCGAGTCCCTTCGCCCGTACTGAGCAGGGAAGCCGCCTTATCTGAGGTGGCTTTTTTCTGATTGAGGAATAAATAAAAGCAAATATAGTAAAACCGTTGTAACTATATTGTTGTTACAACCGCTGAAACAAACAATTGGCATGAATATAACGAAAAACCAGATCGACAATCTGAATGCAACAATTAAGATTGAATTAGGTAAAGAAGATTATGCGAACCGCGTAGAAAAAGCGCTGAAAGATTATCAGAAAAAAGTAGTTGTGAATGGTTTCCGTGCCGGAAAAGCTCCGATGGGAATTGTAAAGAAAATGTATGGAAAAGCTTTATTGGCGGATGAAATCAATAAAGTGCTGGGAGAATCCTTGAATAATTACATCAAAGAAAACAATCTTCAGATTTTAGGGGAACCGCTGCCGAATGAAACGGAACAGAAAGAGTTGAATCTGGAAGATGAGAAATTGGAATTCTTATATGATATCGCGTTGTCTCCGGAAGTGAATGCTAAAATGAGCAAACGTGAAAAAGTTCCTTATTATGTGATCAAAGTCGATGATGAAATGATCGACAAACAAATCGAAAGTATTTGCAAGAATAATGGTAATATGGTTCCTGTTGAGGAAATCGAGGGATCAGAATACCTGAAAGGAGAGTTGATCGAGCTGGATGAAAACGGTAATATCAAAGAGGGAGGAATCCGTAATGAAGATGCTTCTATGTCTGTTTTCCATATGAAGGATGAAGAAGCTGTGAATGCTTTCAAAGGTAAAAAGGCCGGAGAAGAGGTGAAATTCAATGCTGCTAAAGCATATCCGAATAAAACTGATTTTGCTTCTATGTTGGGTGTGAAAAAAGAAGAGGCCGAAAATGCAGGGGAGAATTATTGTTTTATTATCCGGGAGATTAAACGTTATGTAGATGCTGAGGTGAATGAGGAATTGTTCACTAAATTATATGGCGAAGGTGCTGTGAAAGATGCGGCAGATTTCCGGGAGAAAGTAAAAGCTGATATTGAAAATCAGTTGAAAGGACATTCTGAGTATCGTTTTACAGTGGATGCCAAGGAAAAATTAGTGAAGAAGAATGAGGATGTTGTTTTGCCGGAAGCTTTCCTGAAAAGATGGATTGTGGCTGTAAATGAGAAGATGACTCCGGAGGAAGTAGAAAAAGATTTCGAAGGTTACCGGGATGAATTCAAATGGCAGTTGATTAAATCGGCTATTGTGAAGGATTTTGATGTGAAGGTGGAGGCTGAGGATATGAAGAAAGAAGGACGTCAGATTGCAGCAGCACAATTGCAGCAATACGGACTGTATGGTTTGTCAGAAGAACAATTGGATGGCTTTGCTTCTAAATTGTTACAGGATGAAAAACAGCGGCAGCATTTATATGAAAGAGCTTTGGATAATAAGGTGTTCGAAGTGGTTCGTGAAAATATGAAGCTGGAAGAACAGGAAATTTCTATGGCTGATTTCGAAAAATTGTTCCAGAAATAGGAAATGGTAGATTTTATGGTATCTGGTTTTAGGTTAATAGGGGTTGATTGTATATTAGGTTCCCTGTTAATTTAAAATCGATTATAAAAAAGAGCCTTGCATTGCAGGGCTTTTTTCTTTGGAAATATGTATGAGACTTATATTTTAAAAAACGGGTTAAAGATTATCCATCAGCGAGTACCGGGAAAGGCGGCTTGGTGCGGATTGATTATCGGTGTCGGAAGCCGTGATGAACGGATTGAAGAAGAAGGTATCGCTCATTTTATAGAGCATGTGATCTTTAAGGGCACGGAAAAACGGAAGGCCTATCATATCCTTAGCCGCATTGAGGATGTCGGAGGAGAATTGAATGCCTATACGACGAAGGAGGATACCTGTATTTATGCTTCTTTTCTGCCTAAGGATTACGGACGTACGTTGGAATTGTTTTCAGATATCGTTTTTCATTCGGTTTTTCCCGAAAAGGAGATCCGGAAAGAAAAAGAAGTGGTGATTGACGAAATTAATTCTTATAAGGATAGTCCCAGTGAATTGATTTTTGACGATTTTGAGGAATTGATTTATCAGGGATATCCGATAGGACGTAATATTCTGGGAAGTGAGGAGGCTGTAAAATGCCTGCAACGCGAAGATATTCTGAAGTTTGTAGAGCGCAATTATCATCCCGGCCGGATGGTGGTCAGCTCTATCGGAGATATCCCTTTTGAACGTTTGGTACGTTTAGTAGAACGTTATTTCGGGGATATTCCGGTTGAGGATTCTTCATTGGTACGTTTGCGGCCGGAGGTGTATTGTCCACAGCACAAAGAATTGGCTATGGATACTTATCAGAACCATTGTGTCATAGGAAATGTCGCTTACGATTATACGGAAGATAACCGCTTGCCTTTATCCTTGTTGGTCAATATTCTGGGGGGTACCGGAATGAATTCCCGTCTGAACCTGAATATCCGTGAAAAATATGGTTTGGCGTATAATGTAGAAGCTGCATACACTCCCTATTCGGATACCGGGGTGTTTACGGTTTATTTTGGCTGTGATGCCCGGGATCTGGACAAATGTGTACGCTTGTGCCAAAAAGAGATGGATGGATTGTGTGAGCATCCTCTGGGACTCATGCAGTTGCATAAAGCCAAGAATCAGATGATCGGGCAGATGACCCTGGCCTCTGAAAATAATGAGAATATGATGCTCACCATTGGCAAGAGTTTTTTGATTTATGGTAAAGTAGACGAGTTGGACAGTATTTGCCAGGAGATCCGGGAAATCACACCGGAACAACTGGAACGGGTGGCCCGGGAGATATTTGCCCGGGAAAAGCAATCTGTATTGATTTATAAATAGGCGGTTGTTTTATGATAGAATTGGATGCCGGATTAGAGGAATATATTGAGAGACATACGGAGAAGGAGCCGGATGTCTTGGCTCAATTATCGCGTGCTACACATCAGAAAATGTTGAGGCCCAGGATGTTGTCTGGTAATATGCAAGGACAATTACTGAAGATGTTGTGCCGGATGAACCGGGTACAGCGGGTACTTGAAATCGGAACCTTTACCGGTTATGCGGCGATAGCGATGGCAATGGGGATGGAAGCAGGAGGGGTTTTACATACCATTGATATCAATGATGAGCTTGAAGATTTTACCCGTGCTTTTATACGGCGAAGCGGGTTGGAGGAGCGTATTGTTTTCCATCTGGGGGATGCCTGCCGGATCATCCCCGAACTGGATGAACTATTCGATCTGGTATTTATTGACGCAGATAAACGACAATATGCTGAATATTATCGTTTGGTGGTGGATAAAGTACGTCCCGGAGGGATTATAGTTGCCGACGATGTGCTGTGGGATGGAAAGGTGCTTGATCCGGATTGCAGGGATGCGCAAACCCGTGGTATTCTCGAATTCAATGATCTCGTGCAGGGGGATGAGCGGGTTGAAAATCTGTTGCTTCCGATTCGTCACGGACTGATGTTGATCCGCAAGAAGCCAAAAAAATAATTCAGGATAATGGGAAGATAAAGTATTATGCTATATTTGTTATCTTTTTAAAAAGCTTCTTTTAAACAGACTGTTTATGATGGATCGGAATTCAATTATATTAGTGACCGGAGGTGCCGGCTTTATCGGTTCCAATTTATGTGAGTATTTATTACATGCCGGTTACCGGGTGGTTTGCCTGGATAATTTTGCGACAGGCAAGCCTGAAAATATCAGACAGCATTTTGACAATCCTGCTTTTCGTTTGGTCGTTGGAGATATCCGTAATCCGGAAGATTGCCAAAAAGCAGTACAGGGTGTGGATTATGTATTGCATGAGGCTGCTCTGGGGTCTGTTCCTCGTTCAATGAAGGATCCGGCCACTACGAATGCTGTGAATATTTCCGGTTTCCTGAATATGCTGATTGCAGCCCGGGATGCAGGAGTGAAGCGTTTTATTTATGCAGCCAGTTCATCCACTTACGGGGATTCCAGGAATTTGCCCAAAGTGGAAGAAGTCATCGGACGTCCGCTTTCTCCTTATGCTATTACAAAATATGTCAATGAACTATATGCTGACGTATTTGCCCGTACTTACGGCATGGAATGTATCGGTTTGCGTTATTTTAATGTTTTTGGGCGCCGTCAGGATCCCGATGGAGCTTATGCTGCTGTGATTCCCTTGTTTGTCAAACTACTGATGAAGCACCAATCGCCTGTTATTAATGGTGACGGGGAGTATTCACGCGATTTTACCTATATTGACAATGTTATTCAGATGAATATGCTGGCTCTGTCAACCCGGAATCCG
>URJC01000111.1 GCA_900548135.1 uncultured Odoribacter sp.
AGCTCTTATCAATAGGGACCTATTAGGGACCCAATGCCGTATGAATAACTGATAGCCAGTATATTAAACTCCTATTGGGGCCTTATTGGGGCCCTATTGGTAGAAACCTTCTATAAACTTCTCATACCGTTTATTGTAAACAACCGGCAGAGATATTTTTACTCTTTACTTAGAAATTCAAGTCTCGAATCTGATTTATTATAGGCAAAATACCCTTTTCATTTACACAAATTGTCGAATAAACTTATCCGGGAAGCCTGATTATTTTGTCGGGAACTAATCCCCAGCACTTTTGTAATAATATGTAAGATCGGAATTAGAAATTTCTTGTAAAAGCTGACAATCACAGAATTGTTTCATATAGTTAAACTGATAAACAATCAACTACAAGATAAGTAACTATGACTACCGAGGATAAAGTTATAGAGATTACAACCTCACGACCAATTTTCCTTTACAAAATTTTCTAAATCAATTATTTTCAACAGATTCCTGTTTCAGTTTCCCTAATTCTTCCTTTTCTATTTTTTTGGGTGGAATCTTTATCTATAACTCCAACTATCGCACTTATTTTATACAACCTGATTGGAGTATTAAGTTTCACTACCGTATTCAACTTATGAAATCCCAATTTACGTTTGGTATCAAATTTCATAACAATAACAGTTGTATCACCCGGCGCAACAACACTATCGATGGCATAACATTTCGTACAAGTACAATCAGGGTTTATGTATCCGATTCTCAAATCATGCTGACCAATATTAACAAGTCTATAATTAAAACTCACCACAGTATCTTCTGCTATACCACGCATCTCCTTACGTGTATCTATAAACTTAACATTAGTAAGAGGAATAAATGCATCTCTTTTTTCATCATCACCCCAAAAACAATATTTCAGTATAATAGCCATCCATACAATGCAAATAATTACGACATAAATCACGTCTCATGCTTTATTACTTTCATAATTTAAACCTATATAAATAAAGTTTCTCCTTTTCTTCGTCCGATAAAACATAGGAATAATAATAAGGTTCCACATACCCCATAATCTTCAACCCTTTAGGAACATCTATGTCTCCTATCAGTATTCCATCCTGATAAATCTGTAAACCATCCGACACACAACCAATCCCTTTTTGATAAGAGCGAAAAAGCATATTCGTCTTATCGATATATTCAAGCCAATTATAAAAACCTTTGGTATTGCGTTCTTCCCTGTAGTATCGTCCCACTTCCTGAGGCGTTGATGTTGACTTATAATTCAAATCCATGTCTCGTCCCAGGAAACCATAACATTGCTTCATGTGAAAATCCTTGTCATACACATATATCAATGAATCTGCTTCGTAAGTCAGATAAAAATCTCCTTGATGGTTAATATCAAAAACAACAGATGATAAAATGGCCTTCCGTTCTGAATTATGTTTATAACTATCCGGATAACCAATGGCAAGCAACCGACCGAAATCTTCCTGTTTCAAACAGATCTCTTGAATATTCGCACTCCTTTCTAAATGAGTCTTCGTTGTAGTCACGATATTAAACTCTGGAAAAGCAAGATGCACATTAAAAAAGACATTCCCGTCAAAAGCCCTGCAAACCATATCATTATATCGCTGTGTATATGCTTTAGGAGTCTCATATATTTTATTTAATTCCCAGTCTTTATCGTAAATCAACCTAAAATAATCTTTTTTCAAAAAATCCTTGTCATATAAATGATATCCTCCACTATGATCCAACAAAAATAAATTATCTCCGACAAAAGTATGTGTCGCTACCCGGCCGATTGTCGTCTCGTTTTTTGCTCTTCCCTGCCCCAAATAACGTCCTTGCAATTTCCCTTCATCATCAAATTGATACAACATACAAAATAATTTGTCAAGAAGATATACTTTCCCCAAATGCATACTACTTTCAACAACATACGACGTTGGCACACTATCCAAGAAAATTGTATCCAATTCTATATCAGATATGTTCGTATTCGCAAGAGAGAGCGGCAAAATAGAAAAATCCCTCTTACCGGTACTGGTGCTACAACTAATTAAAAAATACATAATTATGCAAATGTATAATATTCTCATAGAATCCTGTTTTAGAATGGGGGAAATTCCCCCCATTTAATTATTAATTACAATTGTTGTTGTACTCCCAACATTTAACATTTACTCCACTGGCACATTTACTACTACCATTATTGTTCACCGCACAACTAGCATCTGACATCAAAGCACAATAACAATATAAGATATCGCCTTCCCCTGCTGTTAAAGCTTCTACTCCAGACAATAATAATGCACCATTAACATGATCAGTTGTTTTAGTAAAAGTATAATACATACACATTAATGACATAAACATAGTTGCTAACAATACAGTTCTCTTTTTATTCATAACATTTAACGTTTATAATAACGAACTTCTCTATTTTTCCGTTATCTTCGTCTAATCTCCGCGTAGTCCTTTCTATTTTGACTGAAATCAAAACCTGGTTTCGATAAAGTCACAAATGGAAGAGCTACTTTTTTCATCCGTTTAAATTAATATCCAGTATTCTCTATTCTTTATTTCACCTTTTTTATTATTCATCCATCTACACCAAATTCATCTCACTTCAAAGATGAACCCATTTTTATCAAAAAACAAAAAAGAAGGTTGCGAATGAGTTGCAAATTTTTGTAAATATTTGCCGATTCCTTTGTTTATTCCTTTATTTTTTCATATCCGTAAAACAACAACACAATCATAACCGCCAATACCCCGAAAAATACCATTATCTTTACCTGCTTCCAGGTCAACTCGTTTCCGTATCCTCCGTCAAAACAATAAGGAGTGTATAACAAATTCCATTTACCTAAAATGAATATATCACGATACAGGGATTACTATCTTCCTGTATGTCGGAAAACTCTTCTCTCATCTGTCGTATCTGTTTTGGATACTTATCTTCAAAATTGACATATTCATTTCCTCATTTCAAACACGTATACATATCTGAAGCACTGACAGAGGTAACCATATAATCCGATTTCCGGTATAAGCTGTAAATTTACAAACCTGGGACTCCCGCTTATTCTTACTATACAAGCACAAGCGATTCTGACCGGCTGCCAGGCCCCAATAAATATAGTAATCCTGAGTTTCCTGGAATTTCTCTATGGTTGTGATATAACCCGGATTGCGTGTACATTCTTTGTACTCATCATACGAAAGTTGTTCTGCAGGCAAATGAAATTTTCAAAACATACCGTATGATCAATACGCATCTCCTCCCCCTGACAACGGTAAATGGTAAAGTCCGTAGGTGCTGTATAATATAACGAACCTTTGTATGCAGAAAGCGGAAGGATACTGACCATTTTACTTTCCCAGCGGGAGTCTATTTCCATATACTGTACTCTGCAAGGAGCAGGGATAATAAGTACAAATGTATGCCCTTACTTTCTTCTTGCAAGATACTCGATGGCATAAACTGGCCAACGGGGAACTTTTCGGATATTTGTACGAACAGCAGGAATGTCACACAGCAGGAAAAGAGCGGCAAGAGCTAAAGCAAACCAAATAACATAACCATAGACCTGTTTAATTGCCACCATCATCATGGAGTGCAGAAAGTCGTGGCTAACGTACTCGCCGAAATTAAAGTGCGCCATATCCAAGTGTGTGAGAGTAAGTTGCTGTCCATAACTCATCATATTGTCGTTCATAAAATGCGAGAAAATGGTTGTATAAATGCCATAACCTGCCGCTCCTGCCAGATACATGTGGAGGATATTGAACACGAACAGGCCCATGAAAAATTGTTCAAGACTGGGCACTGATTCGTCTAAAGCCCACATCAATGTTGGGGCAAAGATGGCATAAGCAAATCCTCGCAAGAAGATGGCGAGGCGGTACTGTTCGATGTTGACATTTATGTCCAGCGTGAAGTACATCAACATACCATACAGTGCGATGCTGATGAAGGCAATGCTGAAGAGTTTCCACACCTTCCACTTTTTGACTTTTAGCCAATAGAGATCAAACAAAATACCGAGGTACATTCCGGGAAGCACCCACATATACTGCGACTCTTTTGTCAACTCCTCCAGCCGGATTACTTCACTGTAGAGTATCTCTTCCATCGTGTGTTCTGCACCGAAAGCAAGTTCGGCAAAGAAAGTGATTATAAGGATGGGAACAACGTTGCGACGTGTGAAAAGACTGAGTTCAACGTAAGAATAACGGTAATAACGCTGGCGGTAGAGCACAATACCGAAAAGTACTATGGCAACACCGAGCAGGAGGCGCATGTGGAGAGCGTCGAACCACATGAAATAGTCGCCATATACCACGATGTACGAAACCACGAGCATCAGTCCACAGATGACTAATGCTCCTTGAAAGTCAATTCCCTTAAGTGACAGACGCTGGGGCATGGGACAAAACGGACGGCAAAAGATAGCCTGCGTGAGTAGTACGAACAACATGGTGCCAATGGTAAAGACGTGCATCATTTGCCATGTGAAATGATGACCGAACCAAGCAGCAAGCCATCCGCTACTCTCAATGGCAGTGAGCAAAATGATGTGGAGCACGGGGAAGAAGACGGCAAAATCACGTCGGGGGGTAATCCAAAGTTGGATGTTACTCATGCACTCAAACGTGCCTTGTATCTTGGCCATTCCGGCTACGAAGCACACAACCATAAGTACAGGTATCGACTGGCAATACATTGTCAACATGTTGCAAACGGCAAGGATGATGGCAGAACCACAGAGTAATTGCTTGTTGGTGAAGCGGAACTTCATACGGAAGAGGATAGGGAAATAGACTGCCATGCCTGCAAGAGTGGCATAAAGCAGGAAGAGTACGTCCTCAATCATAAAATTGGTAGTGCCACGGATGCCTTCCAGTGCACCGAGGTAAATGCCACCGCTGAACTGGAAACAAAGGGCAGTCAGCACATATAGCCAGGGCTGTATACGGCGAGGAACCCACCCTTTCATCATAGGCATGGAAAAGCCCACGTTTGGTGGAGGACCGCCAGCACTCTGCATGAAGAATTCTGTTAATTGTCCCATAGCACATTACTCTTTAACGCAACATTCCACATTATAACCGCTCTTGAGTTTAGCAACATCATCATTCTTATCAAGCTTGATGCGTACGGTAACACGCTGTTCAACCTTCACAAAATTGCCTGTAGCATTGTCGATGGGAACGAGTGAGAAGGCACTGCCGGTAGCATCAGAGATGCGTTCCACCGTACCCGTATATTGTATACCGGGAACGGCATCCGCTGTAATCTCAGCCTTATTGCCCACCCTGATATGAGGTAACTGGCTTTCCTTGTAGTTCGCCTCAATCCAACGTTCACCATTGTCAACGATACTCACCAATGTCTGACCCGGATTAACAAGCTGACCTACATGAATATCTTTCATGCCGATGGTACCGTCACAAGTAGCAATGATGTAGCAATAGGAGAGATTGAGGCGGGCGAGGTCAACGGCACAACGGGCCAACTCAATGCCCTGCTCCGAAACAGAAAGTTGGTGCCCCTGTTCGGCTACAACAGCCGACTGCATTTGACGCGAACGAACCGCCTGCTCGTAAGCTGCCTTAGCACTCAGATAACCCGTATGTACTTTATCATACTGTTGCCGGGTGACAGCATCCTGACTGAGGAGATTCTTGAAACGATTATCCTCACGCATAGCATTCTCCATCTGCACACGTGCGGATTCGATGCCTGCTTCGGTAACGGTCATGCTTGTCTTAGTAGTAACAATACTGCTTGCCGTTCCCTGTAAACCATGTTCAGCACGGATAAGATCAGTCTCGGCTTGAGCCAGTCGTAAACGAAATTCAGCATCCTCAATGATGACGAGCGTATCACCTTTCTTTACTTGCTGGAAATCTGTGAAACGTACTTCACGGATGAAACCTTGTATACGACTACTCTGAGGCACAACATTCTGACGTACGCGAGCATTGTCGGTAAATTCTCCACTGCCGAAGTGCATAAACTGACTCACCACATAAACGGTTCCACCCAGAAGGCAAAGCACAATGAACGCATTGTATAAATAGATGTGTATCTTGTTCTTTTCCATTATTATAAAGTATTTGTTACATATTTGAGTTTATAGAAGTTATAAAGCATATTGATGCGGGCATTAACCAGTGCCATTTCGGCAGAGAGTTTCATATTTGAGGCATCAACCATATCGGTAAGAAGCGCAAGGTCATTCTGATAACGATTCTGCACCACCGAGTAGTTCTGATTAGCAAGTTCCACCTGTTTCTGCTGCGTCTTTATCTCGGTGTAAGATGTAAGAATATTGGTGTAGTTTGCCTGTACACTATTCTCCACACCCTCACGAACCAAGATAAGTGCTTCCTGCGACTGTTGATGCTCTATACGTGCTTTGCGGATGTGGTGTTTGTTTTTCCAAAGACTGCCAAGGTTGAATTTTACGCCTATCCCAATAAACCACACATATACATCACAATCCTTCGGGATGAGGTCTTGTGTATAAGGGCCAAAGAAATGATTCTCTGCTATAACAGCCACAGAAGGCAATGATTCCGACTTTACCTGCTTTACTTTCTGCTCTGTAAGATTGGTAACAACTGTTGCCTGACGGATACCAAGATTATTGTCCGCTGCTGCCTGCTGCCATGTCTCTTGAGCAGCGATTGCCGAGATTGCATTTATTTCTGTGTTAAGTTCATTCTTATCGGGAACTATAATTGTCTGCTCTGGTAAATGAAGTGTTGTGAGCAGTTGATGGTTGATGATGGTAGAAGCATCGGTGAGCTTCATCAGTGTGAGTTCAAGACTCTGCAACTGAAATTCATAGCGTGTGATATCATTCTGCAAAACGGTACCCTGCTCACGGCGAGCTTTCATTTGATCAATCTCCTTCTGCGTAAGTGTAATATTCTGGCGAATCACTTCTATCTGATTGTCCAATTTGCAGAGGTCAAGATAGTAACCCGTCAACAAGAAGCGCACCTCCTGGCGGTTCTTCTCCACATCGAGTTCTGCCATTTCCTTTCCCGATTCCGCCATACGGATACCCGAACGGACAGCACCGCCTGCATACACTATCTGCGACACCTGAGCCGTAAAACTGTTTCCCCAATGGGGAGTGTCTTGCTTACCATTTGTTACGGGAATAACTCCCACACCCGGCACGATGTAATCGGTCGTTCCATTGGTCGAAAAACCTCGCGACAGCATGAAGGCATTGCCTGTATAACTGCCCTGAAGATTCAAATCCACACTCGGAAGCAAAGCCGATTTAGCTGTTGCTACCCCTTCATTGGCTGCCCGCAGAGCAACCTCACTAACCCTCACCTTTTGACTCTGTTGATCAGCAAGATTGTAAAGTGTCGTGAGTGTCATCATCTGTACAGCCTTCTCTTGCGCATATATAGGCACAAAACAAGTCTCTCCGGCCATCAGAGCGACAGCCAGAACAGAATAAACTATAAATTTGTTCATGAAATAAAAATAGATATATTATTGTTCATTATTCTTTCCCTTCAACTGTTAACCTTGTTCATTCCCTCGGAAATACTAATAATGAACCCTTGGAGTTCGGACAGCATAACATCTGCCACAATGCACTACAAACCGTCTCATCAGGGAATATAAAAAATGAGAACCGAATTTCGAGCACTATTGATTAAGAAATCCGGTGCAAAAATACAAATTAAAATTCAACATGGACTAAAAAATGGGACAAAGGTTGGGATAATTTTAAGAAAACTTAAATAAAATTTGCTATTGGTCGTAATTTCCTTCCACCACATTGTCAACTTCCCGTCTGGCTTTGATTTGCTCCCGATTATCAAACC
>URJC01000112.1 GCA_900548135.1 uncultured Odoribacter sp.
ATACAGGCTGCGGCGTCCATAGCTTCTTCCGCTTTGTCGTTTGCAATGGGAATTGCATTGGCATCAGGAACTCCACCGGTGCTGACAGAGACATAACCTCCGGCCTGCAGAATTTTATCATAAGCCTTCCGGTCAACAATCAAGTCTTTGATTACCGGGAAAGCACCGCAACGCCAGGGTTCGATTGTAATCGTAGCTCCGTCTTCGAAACGGCGCATATGCAATTGACAGGTAGTTACGTCATCGTCCGGTCCGTGAGCCCGACCATCGATAAACAGACTACAAGTACCGCAAATACCTTCACGGCAGTCATGATCGAATGCTACCGGTTCTTCGTTTTGTTCTACCAGCTGTTCGTTAAGAATATCGAGCATTTCCAGAAATGAAGTGCCGGTAGAAATATTGTGAACTTTATATGTTTTAAACTCGCCTTTTGATTTAGCGTCTTTTTGCCGCCAGATCTTCAGAGTCAGTTCTTTTAATATTTTATCTGCCATAACCAATATTATTTTTGATTTCAGATTTACGATCGGGGAATAAGCCCGGACCGTAAATCACGAATCGTAAATTATTTATTTATAAGAACGTTGAGTAAGTTGGATGTTTTCGAATACTAAGTCTTCTTTGTGGAGTTCCGGTGCTTTGTCTTCACCCTTATATTCCCACACAGAAACGTATTTAAAGTGTTCGTCATCGCGTTTTGCTTCACCTTCAGCTGTCATGGATTCTACGCGCAAATGTCCGCCGCAGGACTCGTTGCGGTCCAACGCATCGTGTGCCATCAGGTCGGCCAACTCGATGAAGTCGGCAACCCGGGCAGCTTTTTCCAACTCATTGTTCATGGCTGTAAATTCGCCGGTTATGCGTAAGTCCTTGTAGAATTCTTTTTTCAATGCAGCAATCAATTCAATTGCTTTTTTCAGGCCGGCAGCTTCCCGTGCCATACCGATATACTCCCACATGATATGTCCCAGTTCTTTGTGGAAATGATCCGGAGATTTGGTGCCTTTGATGTCGTACAGTTGACGCAGACGGTCTGTAACGTGCTTTTCAGCTTCATCAAATTCCTGAGTATTGGTGTTGATCTTCGGGGTCTGGATTTCTTTTGCCAAGTAATCACCGATTGTGTAAGGCAGGATGAAATATCCGTCAGCCAATCCCTGCATCAATGCAGAAGCCCCCAAACGGTTGGCACCGTGGTCAGAGAAGTTACATTCGCCGATAGCATATAATCCCGGGATAGTAGTCATCAGGTTGTAGTCTACCCAAAGTCCACCCATAGAATAGTGGATAGCCGGATAGATCATCATGGGATTATGATACGGATCTACAGCTGTAATTTTTTCGTACATCTGGAACAGATTACCATATCGTTTTTCGATGGTATCCCGTCCCAATTGTTCAATGGCATATTTGAAATCGAGGAATACTGCTTTTCCTGTGTTATTTACTCCGTAACCGGCATCGCATCTTTCTTTTGCAGCACGTGAAGCTACATCACGGGGTACTAAGTTCCCGAATGCCGGATAACGGCGTTCCAGATAGAAATCGCGGTCTTCATCAGGTATGTCGTTGGGGTTTAGCGTACCTGCTTGTAATGCTTTAGCATCTTCAATTTTTTTAGGTACCCAGACACGGCCATCGTTACGCAGTGATTCGGACATCAATGTCAATTTACTTTGCTGGTCTCCGTGTACGGGAATACAAGTGGGATGGATCTGTACAAAGCAAGGGTTTCCGAACATGGCACCCCTTTTGTAAGCTTGCCATGCTGCGCTACCATTACATCCCATCGCGTTTGTAGACAGGAAAAATACGTTACCGTAACCTCCGGTTGCCAGAACAACGGCATGAGCTCCGAAACGCTCGATTTTTCCGGTAACGAGATCCCGGGCGATTACTCCGCGTGCTTTGCCGTCGACGATCACGATATCCAGCACTTCGTGGCGGTTGTACATTTTTACTTTACCAGCCTGGATCTGGCGGTTTAAAGCTCCATATGCCCCTAATAACAACTGTTGTCCGGTTTGACCGCGTGCATAGAAAGTGCGGCTTACGAGTGCCCCACCAAAAGAACGATTGGCAAGCAAGCCACCGTATTCACGTGCAAAAGGAACCCCTTGTGCGACACATTGGTCGATGATGGCGTTGCTTACCTCAGCTAGTCGATATACATTGGCCTCGCGTGCACGGTAATCACCTCCCTTGATGGTTTCGTAAAACAAACGGAATACAGAGTCATTATCGTTGGGGTAGTTTTTTGCAGCATTAATACCTCCCTGTGCAGCGATGGAGTGTGCACGTCGGGGAGAATCCTGATAACAGAAAGCGGTGACATTGTAACCTAGTTCAGCTAAGCTGGCAGCAGCGGAACCACCGGCCAGACCAGTACCTACAATGATAATATCCAGTTTCTTTTTGTTTGCCGGGCTAACAACGCCGATATGGGCTTTGTGGGCAGACCATTTGTCTTTCAACGGTCCGGCTGGTATTTTAGCATCTATTACTGACATAATAAATAATTTTAGATTTTAAATTTTAGATTTTAAATTGCCATGCAGCTTATCCTATTCACTCTGCCATGTACAATTAGTTTAGTTTCCCAATCCTGCAATGAAATACAGCGGAATAATGCTGAAACCAACAGCAAATACAATAGCAAAGAAATAAGCTAACCATTCCAGGCGTTTTCTCCAGGTATCATTGGATAGACCGATTGTCTGGAATGCAGACCAGAATCCATGAGTGATGTGTAAACCAACCAGGACGGCACCCAGAATGTAGATGATGCAGTATACAATACTACTCTGGAATAATCCTGCAACCATAGCATATGTGTTTTCCATTTTCACACCGCCGAGATTAATATCTTCAAGGGTGATATAGCCCAGTGACGGGAATTTGATATTCCACCAGAAGTTGTAAAGGTGGATTACCAGGAAAATCAGCACCATCGCTCCCAAAATATACATATTGCGGGATGCCCAGGTTGCATTTTGACTCTGGTTCCTCTGGGCATATTTCACTGGCCGGGCTTTTTGGTTCTGAAGGGTAAGGACAGAAGCCCAGATGATGTGAATAATAAACCCGATAGCCAAAATGGGTTCAATGATTTTGATAATGGGGTTGGTGGCCATGAAATGAGCACCTTGATTGAATAATGCCCCGCTATTATCAAAAATTAACAATAAGTTCAGCGTCAGGTGGACGCAGAGAAACGAAATCAGAAAAAGTCCTGATAAACTCATAATGACTTTTTTTCCGATCGAAGAAGTCAAAAAATTACTCATAATTTGTTCTATTTATTAATAACTGGTTTATTTCTCTATAACCTTGCAAAAGTATCCTTTTTCCCTGAATTTTATGCTATTTCCTTTGTTAGAATGATTCTAAATTCGGAATTTTTTCCGTAATCACTGATGAAGGGAAATACCGGATGCCGAAAGGGAGAAAAGGTCATAGATCATGAAATCAATTGCATTAGTTTAACTATTTAATTGCCTGGTAAATGATCTCCTGTATTTTAGTCCGGATATTTTCTTCCGAGAGCTTGGTATTGAATTCGTCCGGGTAGGTTCGGTTGGACATGAAAATATAAATCAGGTCATTGTCTGGGTCACACCAGGTCATGATGCCTGTAAAGCCAGTGTGTCCGTAGCTTGCTAGAGGAGCATACCGGCATACAGGATTGATTTTGGTGGAGTCGGGTTCCGGTTTATCAAATCCTAATCCCCGTCGGTTGAGCGGGAAAGCATCATTGCGGCAGGTGAAAGTGGATAATGTTTCAGGTGAAAGATAGGTTTCGCCTCCATAAGTACCATTATTCAAGTACATTTGGAGGATTTTGGCCAGGTCTTCAGCTGTGGAAAAAAGTCCGGCATGACCGGCAATGCCGCCCAGCATGGCTGCGGTTGGATCATGTACTGTACCTTTAATTTCCGTTTTCCGGTAAAGTTTATCGTTACAGGAAGGGACGATCCGGGATTTAGGTAATCGTTCGGCTGCTTTGTAGTCAGTACTGTTCATGCCCAGTTTCCGGTAGAAGTTGTCTTTGCAATAGCGGCCAGTGACCTGTTCGGCAGCCAATTTTAGCAGGATGAAGCCCAAATCGCTATATACGTAGGTTTTGGCGGAAGACAGGGGACTGTTCAGAATGCTGTTGAGGATGGTGTCCTGATAAGCAGGAAACATATATATGCCTTGGGCTGTGTATTTGTAACCGGTTTTAGGAGTATTGGAAATAGTACTGTCTTTGAAACGGTAGTTAACATTGGCATAAAGCCGGTCTTTTAGCCGGAGGGTGTTTGCCGGTGTCCGTCGGGTGGTAAATAAGGGGCCGGAGATTGACTTTTTGTCTATTGCCTTGGGGAATAAGGGGAGGGAAGATTTTAGCCCTGCATTGTGGCACAATACTTCTTTGACGGTAATATCTTTTTTATCTGTATTTTCCAAAGGTGTATAATAAACAGACAATGGGGTATCCAGTTTGATTAATTGGTTGTCATATAATTTCATGATAGCCGGGAGAGTGGCTGTAATTTTGGTAATGGAAGCAATATCATATATATCGTTGATTGAGTTTGCTTTTTTCTTTTTGTATGAAAACCAAAAGCTTTGTTGTATAAGATTGTACCATTTTTAGCTACTAAAACCTGACAACCTGGAGTTGCTTTTTTGGTGATGGCTGTTTTACAAAGAGAGTCGATAGGAGTCAGTTTTTCGGAGGTCAGACCACACATTTCAGGGGTATCGTATCCCAGCCGGCTTTTAGAAGTGATAATTCCGGTTCCTGCCGGATATCGGGAGGTAATCGTTACGGGTACTTGGCCATGGATACCAATTCCCCCGAAGATTGCCTGAGCTGCATATTGCTGGGGAAAGAGTTGATTTTCGTAAGATATGAGCAAGGCATCTATGGGGAGAGACAGGTAATTGGCAGCTCCATAGGGAATGGCAGGATGGCAAACGATGATTCTTTTTCCTTGTAATTGTTGGATCAGGGAAGCCAGTGAGGTAGAATAACCAAACTGTTTGCCTGAAGAATTATTGGCAGCAGAATTGTAAAGAATAATACAATTATAGGGTCGTAATTTTTTGAGCAATTCTTTTATTTCCTCTCCGGATAAATTTTTATCGGTTGTAAAATGGCTGATAGCAGTGTAACGGCTCAGCATGGTCTGAAAATTGTTCACTTCTTTACCACCAAAATTGACACTGGCAATGCGTAAGGTATCCAGGCTTTTTAACGGCAGTAGGGAATCTCTGTTTTTAATCAGCGTAAGGGCTTCTTTGTATAGTTTTTGTTTGAGTGCTATGTCTTGTGGTGTATTTATGCGGGACCACAGTCCTGGTTTTTCAGAGGGATAAATATTAGGGAGGACGTAAGTGTATTTTGCCGTAAGTATTTTCCGGCATTTTTCGTGGATCACCTCTATGGGAATCAGGCTGTCTGCTATTGCTTTTTTGATGGCTTGTATTCCTTTTTCCAGATTTTCCGGAAAAAGGAGAATATCGTTTCCGGCTAATAGGGCTGCGACTTCAGCGCTTCCGGGAGAGGAGGTCTGGGTAACTCCCTTCATATTCATGGCATCAGTAAAGCATAATCCTTGAAATTGGAGTTCCTGCTTTAACAGGCCGTTTATGATTTTGGGAGACAACGAAGCGGGTATACCGGAAGAATCGAGTGCGGGTACGTTGAGATGAGAAGTCATGATTGCAGGTACTCCTGCTGCTATTAAAGCCCGGTAAGGATATAATTCGACCGAATCGAGCCGATTGCGGTTGTGCTGTATGGAAGGGAGAGTTTTGTGGGAATCTGTTTCTGTGTCGCCGTGTCCGGGAAAATGTTTTGCAACCGGGAGGATCCCTTGGGATTGGGATCCCTTCAGATAGAGAATGGCTTTTTGAGCCACTTCTTCGGGATCTTCGCCAAAAGAACGGATTCCGATAATGGGATTACGGCGATTACTGTTGATATCAACAACAGGGGCAAAATTGACGTGTACTCCTAATTCGTGACAATGCCTGGCAATGGTAGCTCCCAGGGCAAAGACCAGGCTGTCCTCGCGTATAGCCCCGATGATACCCATTTTGGGAAATTCCATCGCTGTTTTCAACCGCCAGCCGACACCGTGTTCTGCATCCAGACCAATCATCAAAGGGCAGGCTGAGGCTTTTTGGTAACGGTTGGTTAATTGTAACTGGCGGGCAGGATCTCCCTGAAAAAAGATAAGTCCTCCCACCTGGTATTTACGGATTTGTTTTTCTATGTCAGCTTCATAAATCTCACTTTGGTTGCTGTATGCTGCAATCATAAAAAGTTGACCTATTTTTTGATCCAGTGTCATGTGGGAGAGGGTTGAATCGACCCAGGGAATATGCTGGGAAGTTTGTCCCCAGGAAAATTGGTTACTCCCTACCAGAAAAAACGTACAAGAGAAAATAAACAGAACCCAAGTTTTCATATGAATGTGAATTTCTAATCCTTTTTAAATCCAGGGATGCTGCAAAATTATAAAAAAGAAAAGGTCCCGTAAAAACGGGACCCCTTGTATCGTTCTAAGAATTGTTAAATTATTTCAATAATTCAGCAATTTTATTTTTCAGTGCGTCTCCTCTCAAATCTTTTGCAATGATCACATTATTTTCGTCCAAAACGATCAGATGAGGAATTCCGTTTACAGCATATAACTGAGCAGCTTCACTACTCCAACCTTTCAGGTCAGAAACATGGTTCCAGGTCAAGTGGTCGTCTTCGATAGCTTTCAACCAGGCTTCTTTGTTGTTATCTAATGATACGCTCAGGATTTCAAGACCTTTCGGGTGGAATTCTTCGTATACTTTAACTACGTTCGGGTTTTCACCACGGCAAGGACCACACCAGGAAGCCCAGAAATCGATTAATTTCACCTTACCTTTGATAGAATGCATAGACAATGGTTTTCCGTCAGGAGTATTCAACGTGAAGTCCGGAGCCACTTTCCCCACTGCTACTGCCGATAATTTCTGGATTCTTTCGCTGATATTTTTTCCAGGTTCTGTTGCCTTAGCGTTGGCTCCCAGCATATCATATTTTTTAGTTAAATCTTCAACATCCAGGCTACCCATTTTGCTTGCCAGCATGTAGGCAGCAACATAAGTATCAGCATTTGCTTTCAGCAGAGCGTCTTCTTTGGCTTCAGCTTCTTCTGACAATTTGTTGAATTGTTCTTCGATTTCTTTCATTTTAGCTGCATCTTTTGCCTCAGCTGCAGTGCTATATTCTTTGTAAAGGTTAGACTGTGCTTTTCTGATTTCCATACCAATAGCCATGAACTGATTAGCCAGGCTTTGGGTTTCAGTACCTTCGACTTTGTTTTCTGTCGGGTTGGTCGGATTCAGAGTGGCCGTGAAAGTTACATTTTCCAGGAAAATAGGAGTTCCTCCTCTTTTGCCTTCAATGGTGATAAATGCATTTGTCAAACCGTCAGTTTTTCCGGTCAATACAAATTTACCGTCAGTAATTGCTGACTTGGCAAGTGTATCAAGACCGTCCTGGGTATTTTTTACCAAATAGGCATTTCCTGTTTGTTCTCCTTCTATTGTTCCGTTTATCGTGAATTTAGGGGTAGAATTACATGCTGCCAAAGAAAGAGCAAGGACAGCAACCGGAAGTAAAGTTTTCTTCATGATTTTTGAATTTGTGATAAAAATTAACATAGACAAAGATAGGGGATAAAAACAACAAAACGATGCGTTTGCATCGTTTTGCCGTGTTAATGTTTAGTTAATCTTTTGTTTTAGGAACCAGAATTCTTTGAATGAAATATTTATTCTGACTTTTACAAATCTTTCCTGGATAAGAC
>URJC01000113.1 GCA_900548135.1 uncultured Odoribacter sp.
AAATCTGCCTTCCAAAAAGCCATATGACAACTCCGGGCATGTGCCAATCCTTCGCGTCCCCTGATCCATCCTTTCAACCAGGGTATCCTCAACATAACAAACCGACGGGATAATCCTTTTGAGAAAAAATGAAATACCGGATTCAGACTTTTCTTTCTCCGGGCAGTAGCAGACTCAGACAAACGGGCCCGGCTACCGGCTACAAAATAATCTTTTTCCCTCAAAGCCTCATGATCAGCTATAAAATGAGGTCCAACCACCATATCTCCGTCCAGAATAACAATATATTCTCCCCTCGCCTTAGCAATCGCCATATTCCTCGACTTGGCCACCCGGAAACCCTTGTCTTCTATCCACGAATGGATTAACGGCACCTTAAACTGTAAGCGGTAACGGTTTATCAAATCACGCGTAGCATCTCCTGAACCATCATCGGCAATAATGATTTCCAAAGGCATCCGTTTTTGCCGTAAGATACTTTTCAATACCAATTCCAGAAACTCAGGACTATTATAGGTCGTAATGACCAGGGAAACATATAAAGATACTTCCATCGTTTACTCTCAATTTATTACACGTTTCAAAACGTACACCATTATTTACATTTCCTGTAACTGCCGAAAATCTTCATTCCTACCCTTTCTAACAATTCCTCCTCCCAATAACAGATCGTTCCAATAGAATACAACCGGTTGCCCCGGCGCAACAGCCCATGCAGGCTGAGATAAATGTACACGCACCCCTCCGGGGATGATATCCACCCTTTTTACCCCCCCCTCCGGATTCACACCGATCCCCCGGACTTTAACCGTCAGGCCGGGCAAGAACAAATCGTCAATGTACTGCAAATTTAAATCCCCCACCTCCAGTATACTGGTATAAAGTCCGGATTTCACATCTGCAATCAAAACATTCTGTCCGGCATCCATTCCGGCTACATACAGCGCCTGTCCATTTATAACAGACATACCCCGTTTTTGCCCGATGGTATAATTCAACACCCCTTCATGTTCCCCAATCGCTCGTCCGTTACGGTCAAAAATAATTCCCTTACCGGAACTTACTGCTGTATTTTCCCGGATAAAATCCCGGTAATCCCGGCCTTTCAGGAAACAAATACCCATACTTTCCCTTTTACCTGCGATCTCCCCGTATCCCTGCGTTAAAGCCCACGCCCTCACTTCGCTTTTGGTATAATCTCCCAGCGGCGTATGCGCCCTGGATAAAATATCCTGTCCGACACCCCACAAAAAATAAGACTGATCTTTCTGATGATCTTTTCCTTTACGAAAATAAAAAAGCCCTTGCTTTTCCGTAATCCCGGCATAATGCCCGGTTGCAATAGAAAAAGCCCCAAGCTCCGAAGCCGACGCCAACAACAATTTCCATTTGATCCAACTATTACAAACACAACAAGGACTAGGTGTATATCCGGACAGATAACCATCGACAAAAGACTTCACTACCACTTTCCTGAATAACTCCCTTCCATCGCGTCTGAATAAAGGAATGCTCAATTTCCGGCAAATTTCCTCCATTTCTGCAAGGTCATTTTCTTCCCACAACACCAGATTCACTCCAATGACCTCATATCCCTTTTGCCGTAACAGCAGGGCAGTTGCAAAACTATCGATCCCGCCACTCATGCCAACGACAACCTTCTCCTTCATTTCAGGCAAAAAATAAATAGGCAACGACAATAGCTGCTATGATACCGGCCAGGTCGGCAATCAAACCGCAGGGAACCGCATAACGGGTATTTTTAATGCCTACGGCACCAAAATAGACAGCAATGATATAAAAAGTGGTATCAGTAGCCCCCTGAAAAGTAGACGCCAGACGCCCGGCAAAAGAATCCGCCCCAAAGGTATTCATGGTATCAATCATCATTCCCCTCGCCCCGCTTCCACTCAAAGGTTTCATTAAAGCTGTCGGTAGGGCATCTACCCAATCTGCATTAAATCCCAATCCTTCTACCATTCCTGCAATTCCTCCTATCACAGCATCCATTGCTCCGGAAGCCCGGAAAACCCCAATAGCTACTAATATGGCAATCAGGTAAGGGATAATCCTCACAGCGGTAGAAAATCCATCTTTAGCCCCGTCAATAAAAGCGTCGTAAACATTGACTTTCCTCCAAGCTGCCATCCCGATGAAAGAAATAATGATGCCAAACAAAATGATATTACTGGCCAGGTTGGAAGCCACAGTCAGCGCTTCTTTATCCAGAGAAGAAAAATACCAGATCACACCGGCAATTACCGCCGATATTCCTCCCAGATAAGCCAATATCACTTTATCCAGCAAATTAATCCGCTGATACAGCGCCACAGCAATTAAACCGGCAATTGTCGAAAAATAAGTAGCAATCAGAATAGGTATAAAAATATCAGTAGGATTGGCAGCCCCCCTTTGAGCGCGATAAACCATAATGGACACCGGAACGATAGTTAATCCCGAAGTATTCAACACCAAAAACATGATCTGGGCATTGGAGGCTGACTGCTTATCCACATTTACTTCCTGCATCTGCTGCATGGCTTTCAGCCCCATCGGAGTGGCCGCATTATCCAGCCCCAGCATATTAGCAGCCAGATTCATCATAATTGACCCATGTGCCGGATGATCTTGAGGCAAACCGGGAAAAAGACGCCTGAAAAAAGGATGAATCAGCCGGGACATGACTCCCACAGCCCCTCCCCTTTCCCCGATTTTCATAATCCCCATCCACAGGGTCAGAACTCCTGTCAGGCCCAGAGAAATTTCAAACCCGGTTTTCGACAGGTCGAAAGTAGACTTAATCATTGCCCCGAACACTTCTGTATCCCCCATAAATATCAAACGGTAAAGGGCAACAAAAAAGGCTATGACAAAAAAGAATATCCAAATGTAATTTAAAACCATTTACAAGCTTTCAACGTATTCTGCAACAATGACACGATCGTCATCGGCCCAACACCTCCCGGGACCGGTGTAATATAAGCACACTTAGGAGCCACCTGCTCGAAATCCACATCCCCGACCAAACGGAAACCGGATTTTGTCTTATCAGAAGGAATCCGGTGGATCCCAACGTCCACCACCACAGCACCTTCTTTCACCATATCAGCAGTCACAAAATGAGGTTTTCCCAAAGCTACAATCAAAATATCAGCCTGCAAAGTGATATCCCGGATATTCCGGGTACGGCTATGACAGATCGTCACCGTGCAATCCGCATATTTATCTTTACGGGACATCAGCACAGCCATCGGCGTACCGACAATATTACTGCGTCCGATGACCACACAGTGTTTACCCTGTGTGGGAATATCATAACGCTTCAACAACTCTACAATACCAGCGGGGGTAGCAGGCAAATAAGCCGGTAGTCCGGTTACCATTTTTCCCACATTACATGGATGAAAACCATCCACATCCTTTTCCGGATTGATAGCCAACAATACCTTTTGTTCAGAAATGTGCTTAGGCAAAGGAAGCTGTACAATATACCCATCCACATCAGCATCCTGATTCAATTTATCCACTACGGCCAACAACTGTTCTTCTGTAATATCGGCAGAATAACGCATTTCCGTACTTTTAAAGCCCACTTCCTGGCAAGCCTTCACCTTGCTTGCCACATAAGTCTCACTTGCCGGATCGTTCCCCACTAATACAGCCACCAAGTGAGGAGTTTTATGCCCGGCAGCTTTCAACCGGACCACTTCATCTGCCAGTTCTTGCTTTACCTGGGCAGCAATTTTTTTTCCGTCAATTAATTTCATATCCAATCAGTATTACTTACCTTCTCATACCCGGCATTTTCCGCATCAGTTTGTTTCCTCCGGAAAGCATTTTCATCATTTTCTTAGATTCTTCAAATTGTTTCAGCAAACGGTTCACCTCCTGTACTGTCGTTCCGCTTCCTTTGGCAATGCGCATACGCCGCGAACCATTGATAATATCCGGATTCTCCCGTTCCTGTGCTGTCATAGAATGGATTATAGCCTCTACTCCCTTGAAAGCATCGTCATCAATATCCACATCTTTCAAAGCTTTACCTACTCCGGGGATCATGGAAGCCAAATCCTTGATATTTCCCATCTTTTTGATCTGCTGGATCTGGCTCAGAAAATCATTAAAATTAAACTGATTCCGGGAAATCTTCTTCTGCAGCTTCTTGGCTTCTTCGGCATCAAATTGTTCCTGGGCCTTTTCCACCAATGAAACAATATCCCCCATTCCCAAAATACGGTCTGCCATACGTTCCGGATGGAAAGCGTCTAAAGCCTCCAATTTTTCACCAGTACCCACATATTTAATCGGTTTATTTACCACCGTACGGATAGACAGTGCGGCTCCCCCACGGGTGTCTCCATCCAATTTCGTCAGAATCACTCCGTTAAAATCCAGCCGCTCATTAAACTCGCGGGCTGTATTGACAGCATCCTGACCCGTCATAGCATCCACCACAAACAAAGTTTCATTCGGACGGATAGCCTCTTTAATAGCAGCAATCTCATTCATCATCTGCTCATCGATAGCCAAACGGCCAGCTGTATCGACAATTACGACATCATTCCCATTGGTCCTGGCATACTGAATAGCATCCCGGGCAATCTTAACGGGATTTTTAGAGGTCTCATCGCTGTAAACCGGAACTCCAATTTGTTCACCCAATACTTTCAACTGCTCAATAGCAGCGGGACGGTAAACGTCACAGGCTACCAATAAAGGCTTTTTTCCTTTTTTAGTCTTTAACAAATTAGCAAATTTACCAGAAAAAGTCGTCTTACCGGAACCTTGCAAACCCGACATCAAAATAATAGCAGGATTTCCTTTGATATCTATCTCCACATTATGTCCACCCATTAATTCAGCCAACTCATCATGCACGATTTTCACCATCATTTGTCCAGGCTTCACAGCGGTCAGTACATTCATACCCAATGCTTTCTCCTTCACCCGGTTGGTAAAATCCTTCGCAATCTTATAGTTTACGTCGGCGTCCAGCAAGGAGCGGCGTACTTCTTTCAAGGTCTCTGCAACATTTAGCTCCGTAATCTTTCCTTGACCTTTCAATATTTTGAACGAACGTTCTAGTCTTTCTGATAAATTTTCAAACATATTCCAATCTATTTTTATTCAAATGTTCAAGTGTCCCATTATCTGAATGCAGCCAACTACTTTTTATCAGCACATTCTCCTCCATCGTTATCCGGCACTCTTTCCCTGTTATCGTTTACCGATATTCTTCAACACAACAAAAGTCTTATCAATTAATGAATTATCCACTACAACGGTAAATTCATTGGTAGAGGAAATCACCTCAGTCAGATTAATCCCTTCCCATGACAATTCTTTCATGATCGTATAATAAAATCCAGCCTGCATACTGTTTCCTTTCGGCAACTTCAAAGTGACAGAAGAAAGGCCTCTCTGCTTAAATAAGCATAATTCATCCTTAAAATAATCCGTAATCAAGGATTCCATCATATCACTGATTACCAGGTTGGTCTCAAATACCCCCTGAACCATAGTATAAAATATCTCATCGTTTTTCACCAGATTCTTCAGCACCTCAATATGGCAATCCAATAAAGTCGGAGAATTTTTGAAAGTATAATCACACAAATTACTCCTTAAAATGATATCTCCCATGTTGCTCAGTAACTTATTTAACTGAACCTGTTCCCTCACCTGAAGATAAGGAGCCAAACGATTCAAAGCCATCACAATAGCCCCGGTATTCACCTCTTTTTGCAATGCTTTCTCAACATCCGGTTGCAGTTGGCGGGCCAAAGAGGATACATTAATAATACCTGCTGCCAATGATTCTGACAAATACGGACGATGTTTAACTATATCCTCAACAACATGTGAAATACTAACCATAACTTCTGTCTGTTTTTTTATTTGTAATTATTCTTACATAACTACCTGTTTAAATCTCAACAAAAATAAGAAATTCTGACCGTTTTCCTGCAAACAATAAGACTAAATTTTAAACACTTTGCATTTCCTCTCTATCCCCTTTGCCTCACCACTTCAAATAAAATCACAGCAGCAGCAGCGGAAACATTAAGGGATTCTATCTGTCCTTTCTGGGGTATTTTAATTTGCCCGGTAACAATATTTAATAAATCTTCGTCTATACCTTTATCCTCCGATCCCATAATGATAGCAACGGGTAAGGTCATATCCACCTCAGTATAATACTTTTCGGCTTTTTCTGAAGCAGCATAAACACAGATTCCCCTTTGAAACTTCAAATCACGGACAATCCTTTTCAGGTTTTGTACCCGGCAGACCGGGATATGATAAAGGGCACCGGCAGATGTTTTCAAAGCATCCGAAGAAATTTTTGCCGAATTTTTATTGGGAATCACCACAACATCGGCTCCGGCACACTCAGCACTCCGGACAATGGCTCCAAAATTCCGGACATCTGTCACCCGGTCAAGAATCAGTATAAAAGGCACTTTCCCTGCCGCAACAACCGCCTCCAGCACCTCATTCAAATCCTGATAAGGCACCGGAGATACTTCAGCCAATACTCCCTGATGATTCCGGTCTGCAAAAGGTTTAAAAACATCTTCCGGAACATATTGGAAAGGAATATGATTTTCCCGGATCAAATGAAACAATTGCTGAAACAATTCTCCCCGGATCCCTTGCCTCAACATGACTTTATCAATTTCTTTTTCCTGCTGTATCGCTTCTATAACAGCCCGGATACCGAATATACATTCTTGTTTATATTTCGCCATATTAATTATGAATTACTTTTTCAAATGCGCCTCCTCCACCGTATTTCCTTTATTCATTGCTTCAGTTTTTCCGCTTCTTCTGTTGCCGTCTCCCATTCGGTCATGGCCTCCTCCAACTGTTTCTGCCGTTCTCCGTAATCCTTCAGCAACTCATCATTTACAGTTCCCGCAGCCAACTGTTTCTCCAGCTCAGCAATTTCACCCTCCAGGCGGGTCACCTCCTGCTCGGCTTTTTCCACCCGTTGTGCAGCCTTCTTCATTTCGCGGTTCAACTGCTTTCGTTCTTCAAAAGACAATTTACTGTCTTTTTCTGTCTGACCGCTTCCCACAACCGCCGCCCCAGCTGCTTCAGGCTTATGTAATTGTTCATATTCCCGGAAACAAGCAATCTTTTTGGCTTCCAGAAAATCTGTCACTCCACCCAGATACTCTTTTATATGGTGATTGGCAAACTCATATACTTTATCAGCCAGACCAGTCAGAAAATCCCGGTCATGCGAAACAACAATCACAGTCCCTTCAAATTTACGTAAAGCTTCTTTCAGAATATCCTTTGTCCGCATATCAAGGTGATTAGTCGGCTCATCGAGAATCAGTACATTATAAGGCTCCAGTAACAAGCGGACCATCGCCAAACGGGTCCGTTCCCCCCCGGACAACACCTTCACTTTTTTGTCCACCTCTTCTCCCGAAAACAAAAAGGCACCTAAAATATCCCGGATTTTCTTCCGTATCTCCCCTTCTGCAACATAGTCTACCGTATCCAGCACACTCATCTCCGGATCCAGTAAATCAGCCTGATTTTGTGCAAAATAGCCAATATTTACATTATGTCCGATCTTCAACTCCCCCTCATAAGGAATTTCTCCCATAATCATTTTCACCAACGTAGACTTTCCTTCCCCATTTTTCCCCACAAAAGCCACCTTTTCCCCCCGTTTGATATCCAGATCAATCCCTTCCAGAACGACATGGTTACCATACGTCTTAGCTAAATCCCG
>URJC01000114.1 GCA_900548135.1 uncultured Odoribacter sp.
GGCGTCATTGTCATGATTGCAGGAGCTTTAGAAGAACATTATACTCTTAGTCAACCGGAATTCGTAGCCATCCCCCGGGCATGGTCTACGGCCTTTTATGTACTAACTGCCCTTTTTACACTCCTGTTTATCTATCACCACCTGATTCTCCCGCATCCTGGAAAAGATACCAACCGTTATTCCGCTTCACCAGCTATGCCAACCACGGTACTACATGAATTTATCCAGACGTTTATTTCCTTCTTTCAGAAAAAACATATCCTCATTGCCCTGGCTTTTATACTCCTTTATCGTTTTGCAGAATCACAGCTGACTAAAATAGCTTCTCCTTTTCTCCTGGACCAACCTATCTTGGGAGGGCTCGGTTTATCCACCTCAGAGGTAGGTTTCATTTATGGCACCATCGGAGTGATTGCCTTGACTATCGGCGGAATAATCGGCGGAATTGTCATTGCCCGGCAAGGACTAAAAAATTGGCTATGGAGGATGACCGCTGCAATGAATGTCCCCAATCTGGTCTATCTGTATCTCTCCATCGCCAAACCCTCGGATCTGTTTTTAATTTCCAGCTGCGTAGCTATCGAACAATTGGGGTACGGCTTTGGATTCACTTCATTAACCTATTTCATGATGTTATTCAGCAATGGCAAACATCAAACAGCTTATTACGCTATTTGTACCGGCTTTATGGCCTTAGGCATGATGCTTCCGGGTATGATATCAGGCAAAATCGAAGAATTAATCGGGTACCAGAACTTCTTCATCTGGATCATGATTTCCACCATACCCAGCTTTATTGCAACCGGATACATTAAGAGAATAAATTTTGGAACAGACCCGAGGCAAAAGAATGGCAATAAATAAACTCTCAACTGTAACTTTTTTGTTTTCCTAGCGTATAATCTCATGATTTAGCACACACCACAAGGAAAGGAAGTTTATGCAACAAGCTGTTTTCCAAAGCTGTTCTTTAAAATGATGAAATAGCAAACTACGGGATAATTACCACGCACACACCACACAGACGCATATATCATAATTTCTTTTCAATATCCCTGCTATTCAGGTTTAAAAGGACGCCAGGAAATGTTTCCTAAAAACAAAGAGGCTGACAGAATATCAAAAATTCCGCCAGCTCTCTTTGTTTTTATCCATTGACATAGTACCCCTTCAATTCACTTTTTTAATAAATACAGCATAATTTCCCTGATGACTGGCTGCAGTTTCTATCTTGTGTTGAATAAAATAAGGAGTACCGGCTTGCCAACTGTCAACATCAAATTCAACTTGTACCACTCCATCAGTAAGTTCACGTTCCTGGTCTATGTGTCCGATAATTTCATTCCGTTTTAGCATTTCTACTCCACTGATTTTTGCATTTACCTGCGAAGTCAAAGGCACAAATGTGAGCAAAAATCGGCCATTGCCGGATATTTTACCGGTAGCCTCAATTTTCACGATTTTTCCCGAAGTTTTTTTCACATCAGCAGCTGTCACCTTCTTCAAAAACACCCCATATTGTTTATATTTACTGTAATTCTCGGGTATATAAAGCGGAACAGACATTTTTTGAGGTGACAGGGTAACTACAGCTCGCAGATCAGTCAGGGAAACCAGTTCAATTTCTTCTCCCTGATAAAGACGGGAATAATAACTCGGTTTGCTCCCGTCTGTGGTATAATGAATCTGTGCATGAGGCACATATGTTTCTAATTTCACTGCGATACGACCATCTGCCAAAGTCCGTTGCTCCTTGAGCGTGGGATATGGAATACAAAAATTATAACCGGCACGATCCAAACGTTCGAAATGTGAAGCCAAACGGCTCCGGAAATCTTCGAAATTTTTATCTTTACTGTTACACCACACCACCTCCGATAAGGCTAACATACGAGGTAATATCATATAATTTACATAATTTTCAGATCGGTTCTCATTTAACAAAGGCAACTCCTGCAACAAATAACCATGAATAAACTGGTCTGTCCACAGACATCCCTGTGCACCCAAAACCAATTTATTGTTTTCATAGGGACTCAAATCCATATGATAACATTTCTGAACAGAAATAGGGTCCTTCCAGGTCGCAGCTTTGATCTCGCTGGGGAAACGGGTTTCCGGAAAATCCAGATAAGCATAATCGGCAGGTGCCAATACAACTTCCTGCCCCATATCCAGTGCCTCCTGGGCAAATTTCATATTCCGCCAGATCATACTGGCAACCTGACAGTCGATCTTACCTCGTTGTAAAATTTCATCCCATCCGACAATTTTACGACCATGTTTTGCAGCAAACCCGGCAACCAGATTGGTTAAATAGGCTTGTAACTCAGATGCCTTTTTCAGGCCTTCCCTGCGCATCACCTCCTGACATCTTTTACATTGTTCCCAATAAGTATATACCGCCTCATCCCCTCCGATGTGTAAATACTTTCCGGGAAAAATATCAAAGGTTTCGGTCAATACATCTTTCAGGAAAGTAATAGCCGAATCCTTCCCTACACACAACAAATCCTTACTAATATAATGCTGGTCGGGTACTGACAATTGTTCTCCCCTACAACTCAACCAAGGATAAGCAGATACGGCCGACAATATATGAGCCGGAAATTCAATTTCAGGTACAATCGTCACATTCCGTTCTGCTGCATATTTCACCAATTCACGCAATTCTTCCTGCGTGTAAAACCCACCTGATTTCTTTTCTCCTTCACCAGGATATTTCTTTATTTCCAGCCGCCAACCGGAATCGTCAACCAAATGAAAATGCAGAACATTCATTTTGTAGGTAGACATAATATCTATATAGCGTTTCACATAATCCAGACTCAGAAAATAACGGGCAACGTCAAGCATCATCCCCCGCCAAGCAAACTGAGGTTCATCGTATATCTCAACACAAGGCACCGGCCACACTTCCCGTTCCCATACCCGTGTCGTGGAAAACACCTCCGGAGGAAACAGCTGACGCAAAGTCTGAATTCCATAAAAAATGCCTTTCCCATCTACTGCCGTTATCTCAACCCCTTCTTTAGTCACCTGCAAACGATAAGCTTCCTGACAGGTCAACGAAGGATCGTATTTCAACAAGATACTCCCCGACTTCAATTTTTTCCCTTCCTTCAAAGCCAACTGACAGCCAATGGCATTACGTAAATAAGCACTAAGCATTTGTGCGTGCCTTTCCAATCCTTCCGAATAATAAATCACCGTCTTAGGAGAAAACTGAAATACAGATTCCTTAGCAACCAGCTGTTTCGGACGCGGAATAACATGGTATTCATTTGCACCTGTATCTATTGCCAGGAACAAAACAAAAATGATCGTTGAAATTAACCTCCTTTTCATTTTATATTATATATAGTTTATTAAAAATTCCCCATTAAAATATGAGTCATATCAGAACATCAAAAATTTGTTCTACCCGCACCACCTGAACAAATGAACTTTGAAAACCTTGTTTTCAAAATTCATCTAATTAATTTTCAGACCATTAATTGACAAATCTATAAAAAAAACGTAACCTTGAAATTCAAAAATGAAATAGCATAAAACTATTTACCATTTTTTCAAAAAAATGGCAGAAAAAATGTAACCTTTTTGTTTTCCTTTCGTATCATCTTATGATTTAGCACACACCACAAGGGAAATGAAGTTTATGTAACAAGCTGTTTTCCAAAGCTGTTCTTTAAAATGATGAAATAGCAAACTACGGGATAATTACCACGCACACACCACACAGACGCACATACCATAATTTCTTTTCAATATCCCTGCTATTCAGGTTTAAAAGGATGCCAGGAAATGTTCCCTAAAAACAAAGAGGCTGACAGAATATCAAAAATTCCGTCAGCTCTCTTTGTTTTTACCCATTGACAATTCTAGTAAGACACACTGATTGTCTCATAGTTAGACTGTGGGATATTATGCCCATCCTTTCTTGCTTTAGCACGCGTATCTCTCATCTCTTTTTGTGCTTTTCTCAAATTCATTTGCATACCGGAAAACGAAACGACTCCCCACGACCCTGCTGCGCTTCCACCTGCGTCCTGGCCATTTTTCTTTACTTTATACCCTGTATTTGTCAATGATTCGTAGCACATCTTTGCATTACGCTCCCACCTGTCATATTGCTGTTTCCAAAACTCATAAGAACGTTTATTGGAATTTCCCCCTGTAGTTACACTGTAATTACCATTAAGAGATGTCCCGTAGTTACCACCACCTTGCTGCAACGTATTATAAGACCCCGATGTCTCCATGGTCTGCGCCGCCTGCGCCAAGGCATTCCCGACTTCTTGAAGCGTATTCAGGGTTCTGTCAAGTTTTATCCGCTTTATATTTTTCCTTGCTGTTTCATCTCCCAAACTGCGAGCCTGTTCATAATACCCCATTGCTTTATCCACATCCCCTAAGTCTTCAAACATTGCTCCTATATTATTCAGTGACAAAGCACGGTATCTCTCTTTGTTATCCGGGTCCAACGATATGCAAAGCATATATTTATCATACTTTGCCTGGGCGTTATTCGCCAAAGACATATTGTATGCCTCATCGAATATCTGTTTGACAATGGGAGAAACCTCTTTACCATCCGCGGACAATTCCGTTTTATATCCAAGCAATTCAGCATATATTTTATTATCAGTAGAATAATTGTCTATATTCTCATATCCACGTTGTGATACAAGACTCCCTTTTGAATCAATCAACCAATATTGCCCATCTTTCATTGCAACACCTGCATTATTGGAAGGTAGAAAAATCATATCACAATTCCCCGCCGACAGTTTCGTTCCATCCGCCTTGAGCAACCCGTATTTACCCTCTGCCTCTGCCAACAAGATATCATTACCCATGCCTACATTCCAAATACAGATATTATCATATTCACAACTTACTATCTCCGCTCCCAAAGGATCTGCCATGCCATATTTACCATTCTCACTTACAACACAACATTTATCATACGAGTCTATGCTCTGATATGTCTTACTCACTTGTTTATCTGCCTTAAAAAAGGCGTAACCGTCCTCCGTCTTTTTTACAACAGTTTTTTCCACGACTGGCAAATCTGTAGGATATTTCATGGCAAGTTCCTTGTTCCTGGCAACACTACGCACCCAAGCTTCTTTAATGCGTATGTCCAACTCCTTCTTTTTGGAAGAAAGCAAATACGGTTTTATTGTTTTCTCGTATGCCCCCTTTGCTCCTTTATAACTTACTTTATATGACCCATCATATATGAATGGAACTATTATTTCGTTGCTTAAAGTTACAATACCATATTTCCCGTCTTTATTTTGGGCCTGAACAAATGCCCCACTAAACATTTCTCTATTTATGCCATCCTTATTGCATTTTTTATAACCACAAGCATAATAATAATTTTCAAGAGACAGTTTCTTATATACAGGTGGAATTAAAACATTCCCTTCCATATCCATGAGTCCGTACAAGCCTTCCGCTTGGAAAGACAAGACATTAGACAAATAAGAAATGTGCTGATATGAGGATTTGCATATAGGCTTAAATTGAGCGTCATATATATTGTAACTTCCGTCCATTCCTTGACACACGTATGGTAATATCTTATCATCAGCATGTGCTTGTATGCTCTTAAAGTTAGGAGAAACTTTATTGCCATGAAGATCGATCATAAACTCAAACTCACCATCGTTTACAACGGCCAGATTGCCCCAAAAATAGCGGGCATTTTTATAAACAGGAGGCAGACTCCACTCTATTTTATCCTTCTCCTTATAACCATACTTACTGGTCGTTTTATCAAATGTAGGAACTAAATATTGTCCGTAAATAAACTGCGCGAAACAGCATGTCCAAAAAAATAATAATGTAAGTTGTTTCATGTTCCCTGTTAAAATAAAGGCGCAAACCATCCCGACTTATCTTTCGTTCAAAAAAGAACAAGAGCGAAAGCCCTGCATACATTTTACAAGTTTTCCGGAATGGAAACGCTTCTCTGTTGTTAATGTCTTTCCGTACTTTCGATGTGATGATTTTTTATTCACAACCTGTGAAATGCTACTCTTATGAGTAATGTATTTCCCTTATGTTCCTTTCATTTTCTATCTGTCTCTTGACCTCCTTGTTTTAAAAGAATAACTTCCATATCGTTTGTAAAGTTATTTAATTTTAGCAAAAAATGCAACGATTCAGATGTAAATGCATGAAACGATTTCTACCCATAAGTAATCATAACACTTGCATAGTATTACCTTATTGCCTGCAAAAGTGCATATTTCATAGCAGGCACAGCACATACTAAATAGGCCTACCATAGCAAAGATATAAGATGATTACACGCTTTTCGGAATTTCGAACCTATAAGTACCCTCAAGGCATACATCAACAATGGGGTACCTGAAACTCATCAGATACCCCATTTCATAATTAAGGCAAAAGGGTCAACGGATTTCAGATCCTGTTTTTACTTCTTTATCCGGCTGCACAAAAGCCAATGATCCGTCGACATTTTCTGCCATCAATATCATTCCCTGTGACTCTATGCCTTTCAGTAATTTCGGCTCCAGATTCACCAAAATACTCACTTGCCGCCCGATAACTTCCTCAGGAGTGTAATATTCTGCAATTCCGGAAACAACAGTACGGATATCTATCCCGGTATCTATTGTCAGCTTCATCAATTTTTTGGTCTTTGCCACTTTCTCTGCTGCAATGATTTTGCCAGCCCGGATATCCATTTTAGCAAAATCATCAAAAGTGATATTCTCTTTTGCCGGAGCTACCTGAGCATTCGCCATTTCATTCGCTTTCTTGGTAGCTAACAACCGATCCACCTGCTTCTGAATCTCAACATCTTCAATCTTGTCAAACAACAACCCTGGAGCATTCAGTTGATGTCCTGCAACCAAAACATCATCTCCCATTTTTTCCCAACTCACAGCTTCAATATTCAGGAATCCTCTCAACTTCTCTGCACTGAACGGGATAAAAGGTTCTGTTAAAGTAGAAAGGTCTGCTGCAATCTGCAAACAAATATTCAAAATGGTTTTCACCCTTCCCTCATCCGTTTTAATCAATTTCCAAGGCTCTGTATCTGCCAAGTATTTATTTCCCAGGCGAGCCAGGCTCATGCACTCTTTCAACGCATCCCGGAAATGAAACGTATCCAGATTCTTCTCCACCCGTTCAATGATTTTCGGAATTTCTGCCAATACTTCCCGGTCATATCCAGTCAGCTCGCCCCGCTCCGGCACAACACCTCCAAAATATTTATGCGTAAGTACCAGCGCCCGGTTGATAAAATTACCATAGATTGCTACCAATTCATTGTTATTCCGCGCCTGAAAATCTTTCCAAGTAAAATCATTATCCTTAGTCTCAGGAGCATTCGCCGTCAAAACATACCGTAACACATCTTGCTTACCTTCAAAATCACGCAAATACTCATGTAACCACACAGCCCAATTCCGGGAAGTAGAAATTTTATCCCCTTCAAGATTCAAAAACTCATTTGCCGGGACATTATCAGGCAGGATATAGCTCCCTTCAGCTTTCAGCATCGCCGGGAAAATAATACAATGGAAAACAATATTATCTTTACCGATAAAATGAATCATCCGGGTTTCCGGATCTTTCCAGTATTTTTCCCATTCCGGCGTTAAATCCTTGGTCGCTGAAATATAACCTATCGGAGCGTCGAACCATACGTACAATACTTTCCCTTTAGCTTCCTCCAGCGGAACAGGCACCCC
>URJC01000115.1 GCA_900548135.1 uncultured Odoribacter sp.
TCTCGTGAAAGGAAGTATTGTTTATACGGATTCAGAACAGCACAAATTTGAATTGTCCCCCGGGGAGCAAACGATTTCGCAACCCGGTTTGGCGACTATTTTGCAAAAGGTGAACCCGGATTACTATACCGGTTGGAAGGATGGAAAGTATGTTTTTAAGAGTACAACCCTGGAGGATATTATGCAGGAATTGTCACGTTGGTATAATATCACGGTTTTTTATGCGAACACAGAAGTGAAACAATTACATTTCACGGGAGATTTAAAACGATATGACCGTGTGGAAACTTTCCTGCGATTTTTAGAAATAGGTGGAGATGTGTGCTTTGATGTAAAAGGTAATACGGTGACAGTCAGGAAAAAATAAAGTTCTACCAGTAAAATTTAAATATACGACTTATGAAAAAAAAGGGCACAAGGGGTAATCGCTTATGGGCGACGGTCCGGTTTTGCGTCATGGTCCCGCTATTCCTCTGTTTCAATATGGAGGTTCAGAGCCAGGAGTATGTGACATTAAATTTAAAAAATGCGAATCTGGAACAGATTATTGAAGCTTTAAAAAGCCAGACGCGGTTGCGTTTTCTTTACCAGGAAGAAAAACTTGCAGGTAAACCCAGACAGGATGTACAGGTAAAAGAATTATTGTTGCCGGAAGCTTTACAGATTGTTCTCCGTAACACGGGGTTGACGTGGGAAGTGCTGGATGATGTCGTGATTATTAAGGATGCACAGGAACAACCGGTCCCTGATATGAAAACCTTTACTTGCCGGGGAAAAGCGGTGGACATGGAAGGGAAACCTTTGCCGGGGGTGACTATCGTTCTGCAAGGAACGACGTTGGGAGTGATCACGGATGTCGGGGGAAACTTCCAGATTGTCCTCCAGAAAGGTAAAGCACAGATCCTGGTTTTTTCGTTTATTGGGATGAAAACGAAAGAGGTGGTAGTAAAAAATGAAGAGATACTGAAAGTGGTGCTGGAAGAGAATGTCGAGGATTTGGACGAGGTCGTTGTCACGGGTATCTATACGCGTAAAAAAGAGAGTTTTACGGGATCATCTGCAACATATAAAGCGGAAGATTTGAAGGTTGTGGGAGCCCAGAATATTATTCAAAGTTTACGTACGCTGGATCCTGCGTTTAATGTGTTACAGAGTAAAGAGTATGGTTCAGACCCGAATCGATTGCCGGATATCGAGATTCGTGGAAAAAGCAGTATTGTTGGTCTGAAAGAGGAATTTGGGCAGGATCCGAATCAACCGTTGTTTATTCTCGATGGTTTCGAGACGACCTTACAAACGATTGTCGACCTGAATATGGACCGGGTGGCATCGGTGACCATCCTGAAAGATGCCGCATCAACGGCTATTTACGGGGCGAAGGCGGCCAATGGAGTGGTGGTAGTAGAAACGAAAGCTCCGGCTAGCGGTAAATTACGTTTGAATTATAATGGTAGTGCCGAAATCTCGTTCGCAGATCTGACGGATTATAACCTGATGAATGCGGAGGAAAAATTGGAATTCGAGAAACTTTCCGGGGTGTTCGATAGTAACCTTGCCACTACTCAGGAATGGTTGGATCAGCGTTACAATCGCCTGCTGGAAAATGTTAAGCGTGGGGTTGACTCTTACTGGATGTCAGAACCGTTGCGTTTGGGTATCACGCATCGCCATAACCTGTTTATGGAAGGAGGAGATGGACAAATGCGTTACGGTTTAGGGGTTAACTATTCCGGAATTCAGGGAGTCATGAAGAATTCTGTCCGGCATATTATGGGTTTGTCGTTGGATTTGATCTACCGGAAAAATAAGTTTAATTTTATGAATAAACTTTCGATTGACTGGAATAATAGCGATAACCCGATTGTTCAATTTTCGGAATATGCTGGAACCAACCCATACTACGAGAAAAAGTCAGGGTCCAATGAACGTTGGCTGGAAGATTGGTCTGTTAATAATATCGCTATGACAGGGAACCAATATTATCGGGCAGCAAACCCGCTTTACAATGATAGTCAGAACAGTTACAACAAAGCGGACGGGTTTAACGTGAGAGATAATTTCAGCGTGGAGATCCGTCCCGTAGATGTTTTGGTGATTCGTGGACGTTTCGGTCTGACGAAAAGTGTCGGTGAAACAGAGGTATTCACTTCTCCTAATGCCACGCGATTCGAGAATACGCGACCTGTATACAAAGGATCTTACTCGAACACGAGAAGTGATGCCTTGAATTATGATGCAGACTTCACGGTTACTTACGGGCAATTGCTTAATGAAAAACATATGGTTAATATTGCCGCCGGAGTGAGTATTAACGAAAATAGCTCCGAGGCTAAGAGTTTTACGGCCCAAGGTTTCCCGGAAGGAAATTTTACAAAACCGAGTTTTGCCAACCAGTATCCGGAAGGAGGAAAACCGGGTTATTCGGAGAGTAAATCCCGTACGGCGAACTTCTATTTAAATGGGGGATATTCCTTTGATAATCGTTATTTGTTGGATGTTAACCTCCGTTCGGATGGTACGTCCGTGTTCGGAGCGAATAAACGTTTCTCTACGACATGGGCAGTTGGTGTGGGGTGGAATATTCATAATGAAAAATTTGTTTCTGATAACACCTCCTTATTTACAATGTTAAAAATTCGTGCCTCTGTCGGTAATCCTGGTAATCAGAATTTCGGATCCTATTCGGCAATCACCACTTATCAATTCAATAACTGGATGTTGAATAATTTCGGAACGGGATTATTGGTTGCTACGTTTGGAGATCCGAATCTTGAATGGCAAAGAACGCTGGATAAGAATGTTGGGTTTGATATAAGTATGTTTGCGAATCGTTTTCATTTGAATTTCGATTATTATCATAAACGTACGGATCCTTTGATCGCTAATATTAATATGCCGGTATCGATGGGTGTTACAACTCGTAGGGCCAATGTGGGAATACAGGTAGATCAGGGATTTAACGGAACGATTCGTTATGCGTTCCTTTATAAACCGAAATTGGGTATCAATTATACGATGAGTCTCAATTTTCGATATGGTAAGGCTTATTATGACGAGATCGGGCGTAAACTCGATCAGTATAATCAAGAAAACCTTACTAAAAACATGGTGCGTTATTATGACGGAGGTAGTCCAACTGCCTTGTGGGCTGTTCGTTCCCGAGGGATTGATCCGGCTACAGGAAAAGAGATCTTTGTAAAAAAGGACGGTACATTGACCTATGATTTTGATTACAATGATGAGGTCGAATTAGGGGATACCCGGCCGACGCTTGAAGGTGTGTGGGGGAATACTTTTTATTGGAAGGGATTTTCTGCAGCGTTGCACGTCCGGTATAGTTTTGGTGCGGATGCATTCAACACGACTTTATTTAATAAAGTAGAGAATATATCTTTCGAGAGTCTTACGACCAATCAGGATAAACGAGCTTTGTACAATCGTTGGAAGAAACCGGGGGATAAGGCTAAATTCAAGAGTATATCCCTGACGGATGCAACGCCCATGTCATCACGTTTTGTCATGAAAGAGAATTATATAGAGATCGAATCCGTGAATATCGGTTATCAGTTTAATGCCGGGCGATTGAAAAAAACGTTAGGGATTTCTTCTATGAGTATTAACGCTTACATGAACTCCATCGCCCGTTTCTCAACTTTGGAGGATGAACGGGGAATTTATTATCCATTTGCGAGAAGTATTTCTTTTGCACTTAGTATCATATTATAACATTTGAGACTCAAGGATTATGAAAAAATTATTTTACAGTATACTCGTTGTATTATCAACTTGGAGTTGTAACAGTTGGTTGGATGTTCAACCTTATGATCAGGTTGCAGAGAGCGTGGCCTTCAGTTCATTTTCCGGTTTCGAAAATGCGTTGAATGGTATCTATATAGAATTGAATTCAACTTCGTTATACGGCCAATATTTATCGTGCGAGATGATAGAATTGATGGCTCAACGTTATAATGCGAATAGTTCAACCGCATATTATTATGATTTGCAACAATATTCTTATACGGAGTCCAGTTGTAAAAATCGTTTTGCCAGTATATGGAGTAAGGCTTACAATCTGATAGCCAACACAAATTTGTTGTTAAAAAATTGTGAGGAATATAATAGCGTTTTGTCTGAAGAATATTACAAATTGATTAAGGGGGAGGCGTATGCTTTGCGGGCTCTTCTTCATTTTGATATTTTCCGTCTTTGGGGGCCCAGTTATGTTATACGGGAGAGCGATAACGTGTTACTACCTTATTATAAACAATTCACATTGGACGAACGTCCGTACTGTTCGCCGGAGGATTTCATGAAGAATGTTGTAGAAGACTTAAAGATGGCTGTATCCTTGTTGGAAAACGATCCTGTGCGTACGGAAGGGGGGAGGAACGAGGGAATTTACACGTTCACTTCTTGGCGTAACCTGCGTCTCAATTATTATGCGGTACAGTTATTGTTGGCCCGTGCGGAATTGTATCGTGGGGAAAAAGAAGCCGCTCTTCGTGCTGCCCGTGAGGTGATCGATGTGCAGGAACAGTGGTTTCCCTGGATTAAGAGAGAGAGTATTTCTTCCGGACGTGATGATGCTGACCGGGTATTCTATTCCGAGATTCTTTTCGGATTACAAAATTCTTCCGTTTCAACTCTGTATTCCGGTTTTTTCAACGGTAATAATCTGAGTTCGGAAGCTTTGCTTGCCCCGTTGAGCGAACAGATTTACAAGATATTCAACAATAACTGGGATGATTATCGTTACGAAGCATATTTGAAAACGAGTGAAATTATTAACGGTGCTTCTTATAATTTTTTCGAGAAGTATAAGGAAACTACGGATACTGTGGCCGGAACGATTATCCCGATGTTAAGGGTGTCTGAAGCTTATTATATAGCGGCAGAATGTGAAATTGAGGCTACTGACGGGGTGAAATGGCTGAATCGGGTGTTGAGTCACCGGGGTGTACAGGAAATTAGTGCCAATCAATTGGCAACGACACTTGAGCTGGAGTATATTCGTGAATTTTTCGGGGAAGGGCAACTCTTTTTCTATTACAAGAGATTGAACAAATCTGCTATACCCGCTGCGAATGATCCGACTTACAGCCGGATGATAGATATGACGAACAAATACAGGATTCCGATTCCGGAAGACGAAACAAAGTATAATTGACCGGTAAATGATTGAATTATGAAAAAGTTACTCTTTTTTCTTTTACTTATAATAAGTTTGTTACAAGCTTGTCAATACACTGAAGTGGATGGTTACGAGGGAGGAAGTTCTGTATATTTTTCGATATCCAGAGATACGATGCGATATTCGTGGGGGACTATTGACGGTGAGATCATGGAGCAAGTGCTGAGATTACCTGTCTATCTTTTCGGTCAGGTGAAAGATTATGACCGTACGCTGAAGATTCGTACGGTTCTGTGCGAGATCGATTCTGTTCGGGCAGAGATTAATAGGGATTTCCGCCCTGTCCCTACGGAGCTCATTCTGCCTGCGGATACTAATCGAACGAATTTGGAGATTACTTTGTTGCGCACGCCGGAGTTGACTCAACATGACCGGGTGTTTACGGTGGTTATCGAAGAAGATGATCAATTCGATTCTGAATATAATTGGCGAAAAGATGATGAGGGAATACCTTATTTTATCGGGCATAGTATGACGATTATTATGAATGAAAACTTCTCGAAACCTTGGTGGTGGAGGGATCCTGATGCTAATTTCGGGAATTGGAGCGCCAAAAAGGGGGATCTTATTTGTCGGTTATGCGGTATTACCCGGGAGAGATTCGTCGGGAATGCGGTGATTCCTGAATTTCAATTGAAGTATTACGGGCGCAAGGTACAAGAATACTTGAACGAAAAGAGTGCCCAGGGAGAACCTGTTATGGAAGAAGATGGCACGAGAATGATTATGGGTGTCAATGCCCAGCAATAAAGAGGTGTAATGATTAAAACAAATATGTTATGAAAATAGCAAAATTGTATATATTTCTCCTGATGATCGGCATGTCATCTTGTTACGATGATTTGGGAAATTATGATTATGTCGAGTTGAACAAAGTTTCTATCGAAGGAATCAATTCGAATGAATGGTACGAGAAACTGGCCAATATCGACACTTTGTTCTTTCAACCGGAATTGACGTTTTCTTTGAGTGATGCAGAGGAGGACTTGAGGTATGAATGGTTGTTGATCCCGATTAATGCCGCCTACAATAAGGATTCAATCCCCATGCAGGAACAACGGTCAGAATATGTGATCGGTCGGGAGAAGAATCTCGTTTATCCCGTGTCGAAAAAGAGTGGTCGTTATATTGGTTTCTTTAATGTTACAAACATACAGACTGGTATCACTTATGCGGCAAACTTTTTCTTGAAAGTTAAGACTGCTCTTACTGATGGTTGGATGATCTTATGTGAACAGAATGGAGAGGCTCGTTTGGATATGATTTCTTATATTAACGAGACAGAGAATCTGGTTTCTCATGATATCTGGCGGGATTGTGATTTCCCTTTGGGTAAGCCTTATAAATTGACATATGATTTTGCCTTGTCATCAAGTAACCGTTTGGTGTGGTGTGAAAAGGGTACGTATGCTCTGGATGGAGAAAACTTATGCCCGTCGGAAGGAAGTAATTTGGCATTGCAATTTGCACAACAACCTGAAAAGGTCGGGATTGCATGCGGGGCTACTCCTATGGGGACGACTCCTTACCGGGAGGTGCTGATCACGGCAGATGGTGATTTGTATATGCGTAATCGTGATGATATTCTTATCGGGGGATTTTTCGATTATCGCCGTAACCGGGAGAAGGGAGGAACGGAATATTTTAAATTATCTCCCTGGCTGGGATTTCGTCAACGTTATTATTCCCCGTCAACAACTGCAATTTTAGTTTATGATGAGGAGAATCGTCGCTTCCTTTCTATTGAAAATAATGCTGATTATTTGAGCCAGGTTAGTTTTCAGAGTTTAGGAAATGTCTCTTTTTCGGCGGAGACAGGTAAGGATTTGGTGCATATGGAAGGAAACACTGAGGGATATGTTTTCGCCGTGTTGCAAGATCCGGATAGTAAGGATTATTATATCTACGGGATGCAACTTCAACCGGATTGCAAAATTCAATGTAGTCATTACGTGAAGTTAAATCCGGCAAATACGGATAAGATAGTGCAATTCGCATTCCACCCGATTTACCGTTTCTTGTATTATGCGACCGAAAAGGGGGATGTCTATCAGTTTAATTTTAACACGAGTAGTTCGTCCGAAAAGGCTCAGAAGGTACTTTCTTTCCCCGGAGAGGAGATCGCTATCATGAAATTCAATTATCCGGTTTCTTATGTTTCTTACGAGGGTTGGGAGCAGGCTCGTTGGTATTGGTTGCATATTGCAAGCAATAAAAGCGGTCTGCCGGAGAGTGAATGCGGGATCATGCGGATGTATGATATTCCTGACTTAACATCTACTCCGCAAAAACAGTTGGAATTTAGTCGATTAGGAAAAATCGTGGATATCACTTACCGGTCAAAACAAGATGAAGCGCAAAAAGAGTAATATAAAATAACACAACAAATGAAACATTATCTATTTTTACTTCTCATGCTGGTTTGTTGCATGGGAACTTACACGAGTTATGCCCAGATTCGGGGGACTTATCCACGAGATGAAGTACATCTTTCTTTGGTTAAACTGAATATCGGGGCTCCTGGCGATACTTTGGAACAAGTC
>URJC01000116.1 GCA_900548135.1 uncultured Odoribacter sp.
GTTTTATCATAATATACAGCGTGCAGATTTCCGTTGGGGTGGTTCTGAAAGCGGTACGGTAGATTATCCGTGTTGGTCTTCTTTTCCACAACCTTATTCACACCATAAACAATCCGACACTGAACGGAATCATCTTCGTTTATTGAAGCATGGAGATCCGGATGGACAATACTGGGTTCCCGCGATGGCAGATACCCCGCTGAGAGGAGCTAATGGAAGACATGAATGGTTGGGAACCCGGAGATGAAACGGCTGTATATTCTTTGAATGCTTTGGTAAATAAATATTATAATTCGGTAGGAAGAAATGCTACCCTGATCCTGGGGGTAACACCAGATCCTAACGGTTTGATACCAGTGGAGGATTCTGTCCGGTTGCAGGAATTTGGGCAGGCAATACAACAATTGCTGGGATATCCCTTAAAAACAACGGCTGGTCAGAAGAAACAACTGGACCTGAAATTACCACAAATCACTAAAGTGAATCAATGTGTCATTCAGGAAGATATCCGGCAAGGTGAACGGATCAGAAAATACAAAGTAGAGGCTAAAGTTGATGGAAAATGGCAGATCGTTTGTGAAGGTGAATCGGTGGGACACAAACGGATTCAGCGATTTGAGCCCGTACAGACCAACCAATTGCGTCTTATTGTGCTACAGGCAAAGGATGTACCCCAGATCCGGAATTTTAGTGTTTATAGTGACGGCTCATTTTAATTTTTCGCTGTGGCAGGAGCAATCGGTATGCCCTGATCACGATATGTTTTATTCTTGTGATCGTATTTTTGGATGAATGATGGCTCGTTCAAAGGCAGTTTCCGGAGAGCCGGTATATTTTCGGATACTCCCGAATCCGTTTTTGCCGACCCATTTTGTGCTAACGGGGTTTATCGGGTAGTTGCTTCCGTAGGAGAACAAGCAATAACTGGGGGAAAAATGTCCTGGTGATTGATTTGATACGACAGGAATGGACAGACTGTCCATAAATTGGAAACAGAAAAAAGCTATTTTGGGATGGATTTACAGGTCGATTGTGTTATTTTTGTCCATTGGTAAAGGGATGGGCAGGGATTGGTTTGCAGGAAAAATATTTATCCCCGGTGAGAGTCCGTATTCTTGCCTGTTCTGAAAAACGTTTGGTGCTGGATGTTTTGACAAAGGGAAGCCTTAATGTGTGGTATAATGACCGGCTGGTCAGGATGGTGATTGATCAACCGGAACAGATGATATTAACCAAGTAATTGTATAATGCTCAGCGTCCTTCCTTTTAAGCAGATGGTCGCCTTTACCCTTGGTCAGACGAACAAATAGTAACGAATCACGAATGAGAGAAGATATATGCGTAAATTGTTTTTTATCAGTATGACGCTTTGTATTGTATTGGGGGCCTGTAAATCCCAGCGTCAGTATTTTGTAAAAACCGTAGAATTTCCGAAAGAGGCTACTCCGGAGCAAAAAATCGGAATATCGGCCCGGGTAGTGCCGACAGAAGGACAATATCATTGGCAGCAATTGGAGTTGACTGCTTTTATTCATTTTGGCATAAATACATTTACCGGGCGGGAATGGGGAGATGGTAAAGAAAACCCTGCGTTATTTAATCCGACGGCTTTGGATTGTGAACAATGGGTAAAAGCATTGAAAGCGGGAGGTTTTAAGATGGTGATTATTACTGCTAAGCATCATGATGGTTTCTGTTTATGGCCAACAAAAACAACCCGGCATTCGGTTGTTTCGTCACCTTGGAAAGGGGGAAAAGGAGATGTTGTAGGTGAATTACGGAAAGCTTGTGATAAGTATGATATGAAATTCGGTGTTTATTTGTCCCCCTGGGACCGGAATGCTGAATGTTATGGAGATTCGCCGGCTTATAACCGGATGTTTGTAGAACAATTGAAAGAATTGTTGAGTAATTATGGAAAAGTTGATGAAGTATGGTTTGACGGGGCTAACGGAGAAGGACCTAATGGAAAAGTGCAGGTTTACGATTGGGAATTGTTCAATGCTGTGATCGATAGTTTACAACCCGGTGCAGTGAAGGCTATCACCGGTAATGATATCCGTTGGGTCGGAAATGAAAGAGGATTGGGACGTGAAACCGAATGGAGTGTAACGCCTTATTGGTCTTCCAGTTACAAGGAAGCGGCAGAGGAAAATAAGCGTTTGGGGTTAAAAAGTACGGCAAAGGATTTGGGTAGCCGGGATAAAGTCAAAGCTGCTAATCGTTTGTTCTGGTACCCCTCGGAAGTGGATGTATCTATTCGTCCGGGCTGGTTCTATCATCAGTACCAGGATACTAAGGTTAGGTCTTTGGCTAATTTGGTGAATATCTATTTTCAATCGGTAGGTTATAATTCGGTTTTGCTTTTGAATGTACCTCCTGACCGCCGGGGATTGATCAATGAGGCAGATGTGGCACGTTTGAGGGAATTTGGAGACTATATTTCGGGAGTATTTGCAGACAATAAATTAGTGAATAAAAAGGTTGCCCGTACATTGAGGATGGGGGAAGCAGTTGAGTATGCGGTCAGACCAGGGGAACGGGTAAACGTGTGTTTGTTGGGAGAAGATATCCGGAAAGGACAACGGGTGGAAGAATTTATGGTCGAAGGATTGGTGGATGGTAGCTGGCAGGTATTGGGTAAAGGCACGACTATTGGGTATAAGCGTTTACTGCGTTTCGCAACTTGTCAACCTGACTCCATCCGTTTAACCTTGAAACAGAGCAGGGCTGAGATGAATATCCGCGAGATGGGGGTGTATTTTGCTCCTGATTTGACAGAACAGAGTGCTCCGAAACAAAATACAGCTGCTCTAAAGAAAAATTGGAAAGTGTTGGCTGCCGATTCAGAATTGAAAGAACATCCGGCAACCGCAGCTATTGATGGTGATCCGCAAACATATTGGAAATCGGGGAAAGAGGGGGATCAACACTGCCTGGATGTAGATTTGGGAAAGGAATACCAGGTGTCTGGTTTTACCTATGTTCCGGTGGCAGACAATGAATATGCCGGTACTGTTTTCTTGTATCGTTTTTCAGTGAGTAAAGACGGGAAAAATTGGATTCCTTGTGAACTAAATGGGGAATTCAGTAATATCAAGAATAATCCGATACCACAGACAGTCCGGTTTAAACAAACTTATCCGGCACGTTATTTTCGCTTCGAATCGTTGAGGGAAATGGATAACCGGGGATTTATAACTGTAGGAGAAATTAGTATATTAAATAAATAGTGATAGTATGTTTCGAAGTGTAATTGCAAGTTTTATCTTGTGTTGGGGTCTGAGTGTATATGGGTATGCTGCCCCAAAGGCTGAGGAAGGTAAATATTGCATTGAGGGAGATACTGCTGTCGTGTGTATTTCTTTTCCGGATGAGCGTATTGTTCATGTACAGGTTTACCCTAAGGGGAATGTCGGCATACGTCGTTCGCTTGTTGTGGACGAGAGTCGGTTTGATTTTAACCGGTGGGAAGTGTTGAAAAATAGACAGAGTATTGTTTTACGTACCAATGTGTTACAAGTTGAGTATGATCGTGTTACAGGAACATTGACATTTATTGACCGTCAGCGTGGAGAAAAGATATTATCCGAAGCTTCTCGTTCCTTTGCCCCGGAGGAAATGGCTGGAGATAAGGCTTGGCGCGTGAGACAAGAGTTTTTATTGACACCGGAAGAAGCGATATATGGTTTGGGACAGTTCCAGGAGGGTGTGTTTAACTATCGCGGACATCAGGTAAATTTAGTGCATGCTAACCGGGAGATTGCTAATCCGGTATTGTTGTCTTCCCAAAATTATCTACTCTATTGGGATAATTATTCCAAGACAATCTTTGAGGAAAAAGAAGGGAAAGTTTCCTTGCATTCTGAAATGGGGGATGGAATCGATTATTACCTGGTTTATGGTAAAGATATGAACGATGCGATTGTGGGTTTTCGTCACCTGACCGGTGAAGTGCCGATGTTCCCGAAATCTGCATTTGGGTTTTGGATGTCTAAGGAGCGTTACCGTTCGTTTGATGAACTGACAGCTGTAGTTGCTGAATACCGGAAACGTAGGATTCCTTTGGATAATATCGTACAGGATTGGCAATATTGGGGTGAGGATATGTCGATGTGGAATAGCATGACTTTTGACTCGTTGAGGTATGCTGATCCGAAAAAAAGGATAGATAGTTTGCATCAGGTATATCATGTTAAGCTGACAGTTTCGGTGTGGCCTGGAGTGGGGAAAAAGACTGCTGTTTATCAGGCTATGGATTCTGCGGGTGTGTTATTTCAGGTTCCTACCTGGGCTGATTATAAGGTAGTGGATATATATAATCCTGTGGCACAAGATATTTTCTGGCAGCATTTGTATGCCGGGCTTTATACGAAAGGAGTGGATTCCTGGTGGATGGATGCGACAGAACCTTCTTTCCGTGACGGTTTGTATCAAAGTAAACAGGAATATTGGACTAAAAAGGCTGGCAGGACAGCTATTGGTTCATTCGGGCGGTATTTGAATACTTATTCTTTGGTTTTGTCCGGTATGTTGTACGAGCAATTGAGGCAGCAAAGTAACCGACGGGTTTCAATCCTGACACGTTCTGCTTTTGCCGGGCAGCAAAAGTATGCAGCTTCTACCTGGTCTGGTGATATTTATGCTTCATGGGAGGTATTCAAAAATCAGATCCCTGCGGGTTTGAATTTGTGTATGACAGGTATACCTTACTGGACTACTGATATTGGAGGTTTCCGGGTGATCAGCCAGGAGAAAGGCGGAAACTCGGGGAAAGGAGAGATTGGAAATTTTGTGGGTGAAAAGGTACAGGAAGGTGGCGGATACCGGAAGGGATTACGGGATTCTGCCTATCTGGAACTCTATACGCGTTGGTTCCAGTTCGGGGCTTTTTGTCCGATGTTCAGAGCTCATGGTACAGAAGTTCCCCGGGAAATCTGGCACTTCGGTGAACCGGGATCACTCTGGTATGATGCACAGGTAGAAATGATTAACCTGAGATATAGTCTATTGTCTTATATCTATTCCATGGCATGGAAAGTGACAGCAGAGCATGCAACCATGATGCGTGCCTTGGTGATGGATTTTCCTGGGGACCAGAAAACCCATGACGATGCCGGGAGTTATATGTTCGGGGATGCTCTGCTGGTTCATCCTGTAACCCGTCCTATGTTTTATGAGCGTAACGGTAAGATAGAAAATCCGGATACCCGGGTCACTGTTTATTTACCTCAATGTGATGGGAATTACTGGTTCGATTTTAATACAAACCGTTGTTTTGCTGCTGGAAATACCATTCAATATGAGGCTCCGCTTAAAGTGATGCCTGTGTTTGTAAAAGCAGGATCAATTATACCCCGTAATACCCCTGCGCAATATGCTTCGGAGGGAACTAACGAGGTGATGGATATAGTTGTTTATGCCGGAGAAGATGCCGGATTTACTTTGTATGAAGATGATAATGAGACTTATGACTATGAAAAAGGTGAATATGCAGTTGTAGATATCCATTGGAATGAAAAACGGAAAAAACTTTCTGTCTCAAAGCTCAAAGGTGCATGGAAACCTGCAACAGAACAGCGGGTTTTCAAGGTGAAAGTGCTGTGGCCCCAGACTGATGGTAGAGTAATAACCAAGGAAAAACAAGTGTCTTATCAGGGACAATCCCTGGTGATTTCTTTCGAATAAGCATGATGTTTTCCCTTTTTTTGCGCTGCTATCAATAACATCATAAGACGGCGGAGTTCATTGTTTATCGTATCCAATCCTGATTTCCTTATGCAATGAACACAGGATTTTCAACAGAAAAGACAAAATGACCTCCTACTGTTAAACAACGGTGTATTTTATGGCAGATGTCCCCGAATGATTCCAGGTAGTGAAAAGCCAGGAAACTAATGATAATATCAAAGGTACCTGGCGCGAATTCATAATCTTCAATAACTGAACATAAGTTGGCTACCCGGGAAGAAGTATGTCATTTCTGTGCTTCGTGTGACATTTTTTCCGGCAAATCAATCCTCAGGACATAAGCGGCCTCTTGTTCAATGACATACTGGCAATGCCACCCATATCCACACTCAAGGGCCAATACTCATTTCCCTTGAAAATCAATTAATAATTGCTTTAGTACATGCCATTCTCCTGCATCTTGTAATCTGTTTGCAGAACGTGACATTCGGCGGTATTATTTGAAGAATTGTTCGTCGCCGTACTTATTTTCTTTCGTGTTTTTCAATTTGATTCCAAGGTATATTACATGCAGGGAAAGTAGAAAGAATATTTGAATTTTATACACATTTGCCGGGACTTGGTTCCCCGGTATTCCTGCTTGAGAAACTGTTTTTCCGGTTTCGGTAAAATAAAGCCTGTTTGTTTCTGAATGTCCGTTTATTTTCGTCTGCAAATAAAATAATAAAATAATGAAAATAGCAGGAAATTTAATTGTGGTATTTAGTTTGAATATGGCATTGATGGCCTGTTCTAACTCGGCCCGTTCGGATCAGGATCAGGAAATTGTAGTCCGTGTGGCTCAGGTTGTTCAGCAACCAGGGGCACAACAAAAAGAATTTTCATTTATTTCAGTACCTTTCCGTACCTCTGAATTGTCATTCCGTGTGGGAGGGCCTGTTAACTATTTTGAGGGATATGCCGGAAATTTTTATAAACGTGGGGAAGTGATTGCTGAAATAGATCCCCGGGATTTTCGTATCCGTAAGGAACGTACTGAAGCTATTTATAAACAGGCAAAAACTGAGTTCCAACGGATTGAGGCCCTTTATAGAAAAAATAATTTGCCAGCCAGTACCTTTGAAAAAGCGAGAGCCGATTATGTATCAGCCAAAACGGCTTATGAAACTGCGGTAAATGAGTTGAAAGATACCCGTTTGCTGGCTCCTTTTGACGGGTATATCGGGGAAGTACATATAGAGAAATTTCAGGATGTTAAACCCGCCCAACCTGTAATTTCATTTATTGATATCAACCGTTTGAAGATTGAAACCTATGTCACTCAGGAGATTGCTTTTAACCGTCCTGAAGACCGGGAGGTAGATTTACGTTTTGATGCAATGCCCGGTAAGGTATATAAAGCCAGTATAACAGAGATTTCAAAGAACACAACTTCTAACAATCTTTCTTATTTACTGACAGTCTTATTACCGAATGAGGGGGCACAATTGCCTGCAGGTATGTCCGGAAAACTTTCATTTCAGCTTGATTCCGGGAGAGATGGAATAGTCATTGTTGTTCCTCAAAAAGCGGTTTGTCATCGTCCTGCTGTAGGAGATTATGTTTGGGCATTTGATCCGGAGAATCAAAAGGTTGTCCGTAAGAAAGTTACTTTGGGCAAGTTGATGCCCGATGGGCAGGTGAATATTGTGGAAGGATTGTCGGGGGATGAATGGGTTGTGATTACGGGACTTCGTTTTTTGTCGGAAGGTATGAATGTTAAAATTGCTGACGATAACCGGGATGACGAATAAAGAATTACAGATTGTTCGTGAATCTTTGGAACTGTTCCATTTATATGGAATCAGGTCGCTTAACCTGGAAGATATTTCCCGTTTGGTGAAATTACCCCTCCGGGTATTGAAAAGATATTTCCCAACAAAAGAATGTTTGTTGCAAAAATGTGTGAAGTACCGGATTAGCCAGGAGGAAATTTTCAAGTATACAGATGACAGCCTGCTGGATATCCTGATCCGGTTTTCAGAGGCATTTCT
>URJC01000117.1 GCA_900548135.1 uncultured Odoribacter sp.
TCTGAAGCCTTTGTGGCCACAATCCGAAAAGAAATACAAGTGGCTAAAGCACTTGGTTGCCATCATATTGTTATCAATTCCGGTGCAAAAAGCGAACGGGTGTTGAAAGAACGTTTTCCTGATCTATTGCCTCAGGCTTTTGTACATTATGGAAATTTCATCGGAGAAACACTGAAGATAGCCAAAGAAGAGCAGGTTGAGCATGAAACAGCCGGCATTATGATTGGAAAAGCGGTAAAACTGGCTGAAGGGAATGCCGATACGCATAGTCGGAATGTGGTAATGAACCGGGATTTTATCAGCAGTTTGGCCCGGCAAACCGGATGTGCGGCCGGAGTATGTGAACAAATCAGCCAAATGAATATGGCCCGGGATTTATGGAATATATTGCCTTCAGATCATCCTTTTTTTGCTTTATTACTCCGAAAATGCCATGAGGTATGCCGTACTTTTTTCAATATGGGACATCTGGAAGTTATTCTGATTCCGGAATCGTAATACATGATGTCTGTCTCTCCTTTTTGTCTTTTTAAAAGTTAGCATAATCTTTGTTTTTTCAGTGGAAAGAGTGCATAAATTTGTTTTTTCAGAAAAAATAAATTGTATTTTTGTTTCAGTTTGTATAAAAGAGAATAATGTTAGGTACGATCATTTCAGGAGTAGCTAAAATTTGATTATAAATGGTTTGCTCTTGTTTGTATCATTGTGAGATCGCCGTAATCCGATATATGTTTTAATAAATTTCAGATGTTATGATTTGTTTTAATAAAGCTTTATGGGGATGTAGTTTGTTTGTGCTTTGTCATTTTTCCGTATTTTCCATCGTTTCAATGCCGGTAAGGGCAACAGTGGAACGTGTGGATTCCATACCTACCCGCCCTGATCATGTGAATAATGCAGAGAGCCGTTATTTTCCTCCGGTTTTTAATCAGGATGGGGGATCGTGTGGTTCGGCTTCACGTATAGGTTATATGTTTACGCATGAAATAAATGCATTTCGTGATGCGGATGCTTCAAAACCCGAAAATATTTATCCTACTCATTTTACCTGGCTTTTGACCAATAGCCATTCCGGAAAGGAAGGAATGGCCAAAGCTAATGGAATTCCTAATGCTGTGGTTTATGGTGGAACGACTTACTCTAAAGTTTTTGGTAACCAGGATTGTGGAAGCCCTGATTTCGGGTGGATGCAGGGTTATGATAAATGGTATTCGGCCATGTTTAACCGTATTTCCCATAATTCATTCTCTCCGTATGGGGTAGATACGGAAAAAGGGCGTGAATTTGTTAAAAATTGGTTGTGGAATCACCAGGGAGATGATGAATTTTCTGTTGGAGGCATTTGTGGGATAGGAGTTGCCAGTGCCTGTAAGCAAGGGGCTATAGCTGATGACCCTGAAGGTAGGAATGCCGCAGCTGGTGTCGTCGGGCAAAAGTATGTGACCCGTTGGGGGGATGGGGTAGACCATGCGCTTACCATTGTTGGCTATGATGACCGTATTGTTTTTGATCTGGATAGTAATAGGATCTATGGTGAAAAAGAGAAAGATGAATGCGGTGCCTGGATTATTGTGAATTCATGGGGAAATGGTTGGGCGAATAAGGGGTTTATTTACTGTCCTTATAAATATGGTTTTCCTGTCCGGCAGCGTGATGGAGGAGCTTGGAAACCTGAATTTTATCATGTCAGAAAGAACTATCGTCCATTACGGACATTGAAAGTGTGTATGGATTATACTCATCGCAGTGAACTGAAATTGCTAGTCGGTATTTCTACGGATTTAAATGCCGAAGAACCAGATATAACAGTAGAGTTGGAACATTTTAAAAATGCTGGTGACGGGCGTTCTGCTAAGGTAAAAGAGGGCTTGGAAGCTAATACACCTATGTTAGGGAAATGGGCGGATGGGATACTTCATAGCGAACCGATGGAATTTGGTTATGACTTGACGGATCTTTCTTCCGGGTTTGATATGCGCAGACCGTTAAAATATTTTTTTATCATAGAGAGTAAATCTAAAAGTGTAGGTAAAGGGAAATTATATCATTGTTCTGTCCTGGATTATGAATTTGACCAGTTGGGTATTGAAACTATTTTTGATACTGGAAATGAGCTTATTATAGAAAGCCGGGGAAAACGTACTCTTGTGTCTGCAATTGTACAGGGAGAACCTTTTTTTGCACCAAGAAATTTACGGTGTCCGGATGGAAAAATGATGGTATGGGATAAACCGCAGTCTACCCATTATCCGTTGAAAGCATATATTTTATTTAAAAATAGGATGCCGGAAGATACGCTTACTGCTACTGAGCTTACTTACTTGTGTCGTGATTTAACTGCGGCTTATGCTGTTGCAGCTCTTTATGAATATCCGGTCCAATCTGACAGTCTTAACACGATGATGTCTGTATTGTCTGCGAAAACTGCTGAAATTCGTCCTGATTTTTCTGGAGAGGGAGTTTTTCATGCTTTACATTTACAACAGAGCGGTTTTGTTATTCCCCATGTATTTGATAACCGTTATGAGCAGGCTACAATTGAATATTGGCTGAAACCCCGATCATGGCGTAATTGGAATCAAAGTGTAGGGCCGGGTTGGGGAAATTTCCTGATTCATGCGAATGATGGTGGGGCTCTTACTGTAGGATGGGATGGGGATAACCGGATGGATACCCGTTCAGGATTGATAGAACCGGGTAAATGGTATCATTTTGCATTTGTTGTATCTAAAGATACCCTTATGGCCTATGTTAACGGTGAAGCAGTAGATACGCTGGTTAGTCAAACCCGTTCTGGTATTGGAGGCTTTGGAAATTTGGCTTTTGCTTCAGATAAGAATGGTGCTTTGACCGGGGATCTGGCAGAGGTTCGTATTTGGAAAGAAGCACGTACGCCAAAACAGATTCGCGAAATGATGCATGGTAGTTTTGCTCCGGCAGGTATTCCTTCTACTTTACTGGCTTATTATAAAGGTCTGCTGATTGAAGATAACGGAGTGAAAAAATGGCGTGATTTTGCCGGTTCACATCATGCTGAATTCAGAAAGTTCGGTCGCTATGAAGAAGGGGATAAATTAACGGATCAGAAGTTACAGACAGAACCTCATGTTGATTTTGTTCTTCCGGCAGGTGAGCTTTATGCCGGACAAACGTTTAACTTACAGGCAGATTGTTCTCCTTCAATTGCTTCAGTTTATTGGGAGGCTCCTGCTGCAAGAGTGGAAAAGCTTCAGGTGAAAAATCCTACCCTTTTGTTCCCGAAACCGGGTAAACGGACTGTGAAATTGGTTGGAGTGACAACAGAAGGTAAAACGGTGTCAGTTGAAAAAGAACTACGCATTCTTCCCGTACGCTTAAGGGCAGATTTTCTTCCGGTACAAACAGTTGGTTCTGCGGGTGAACGTATCAGTTTTCATCCTGTAGCGCCGATTCCGGGTTATCGTTATGAATGGACTATGCCTGGGGCTGATGTGGAAAAAGCTTTTACTCAAAGTGCTGCAGCTACCTATGCTTCGGCAGGAGATTATCAGGTAAAGCTACAGGTTACCAATTTATTTAAGCGTAAATCAAAGTCAGAAACCTATAAATTACATGTTAAAAATGTAGCCCCACAGGTACAGTTTGATCTTTCTCCCAGAGTCGTACTGAAAGGACAGGAGGTTACATTTACCGATCGTAGCCGCTATGTACCTACAGACTGGAAATGGCAGATTGATAGCCGTCGTTTTACTCTTTTTGCAAAAGGAAATGCGCCTAAGGTATGTATGGATGTTCCCGGGGTATATGATGTGACTTTGACAGCTTCCAATGAAATGGGAAGTCATTCTGCTACGCAGAAACAAGTTCTTGTAGTTTGTAATGCGGACAGTAAAAACGGATTGAATTTCAGTAATCCACAGGCAACGGTTACAACGGATAAACCGTTGTGGGAAGGTGTTACGGATGAAATGACAATAGACTGGTGGATGAATCCATCGGCAAAAGACCGGTTAGCCAATATTGGAGATACAATAACCACTTGGCTACTGGGCACAAATAACAAAGGAAATATGGCCTTTTTTGCAGATAGCCTTTGGGTACGTTCCGGGGACGGCTTTGTTGTCTTGAATCAATGGCATCATTATGCTGTAACCTTTAAACAGGGGGAAGTGAAATTTTTGCGTGATGGTGAAGTGTTTAAAACGGAACAACTGAGAAATAAAAAACGTACGGTTAAGGAAATTCCGGCTTTTGAAACTCTTCGTTTAGGTGGAGAGGAGCGTTCCATGAACGCAGTTGTTGATGAGTTCCGTGTATGGAAAAAAGCACTTTCCGATACTATTTTGCAACGTTATTGCAACGCCCCTATTCAAAATGTGACACAAGCAGAAACCGATGACTTACTTATGCTTTATTATTCTTTTAATCAAAATGGCGGCGATGTGCAAGACTTGTCTTCTCACCGGAATAATGGACGGCGTGAACACTTTGGGCCTGACGGTGATGCTTGGGGAGCATCGACTGGGGTATTCTGCCTGAATTTTGAAACCCCATTTGTCGATATGTCTGAAACCCTGCTTCCTCCGGCTTCGCGTCCCTTCATTACGACCGGAAACTCAATAAATAAGAAAGATACAAAGCGTTTTATGGAATTTGAAACAAGCCAAAGTGAAAAAGGATGGTATGTAGAAAACTTTGTAACGAACGACACTATACGTACCGGTATGTATGTAGACAAAAATAAAGGCGATGCACTTTGTGTCTATACGGGTTGGGATGGTTTTGCTACTGAATTGACAAATCATAAACTATACAGTACAGTGAAATTGCCGGCTGGAAAATATGAATTGGAGGTAATACCATTAGGTGGATTCCCGTCAGGTGGCTCATATCTGGTGGCTGCGATAGGGAAAGGATTGCCTGATGTTGCCGGATTAAGTTCGGCCATTGCATCAGCTCCTCTTTCCGATTGCCGTTTGGCTTTCATTTTGACAGAAGACACGGAAGTGTCTATAGGATTTGTCATTAATTTGCAGGGACGATCCGGGATGGCATTTGACCGGATTTTGTTACGTCGTGCTACCGTTGGTGAATGATAATGTTTCCTTGAAATTGAAGCAGTTCTGTATAAGATGGGGAACAGATTGATAAAGATTTTATCAGATTGAAACAGAAAAGCAGGAGACGAGGGTGGTGAATGAAACATTATCCTCGTTTCTTGCTTTTATTTGAAGACTTCTTTGAGAAGACGGATGTTTTTGGGGTATGTTTCCTTTAAATTGTTTTTATTTCAGGATCATAATACCCGGACATAAAATAGCCACGGCGATGGCTGAGTCCGTGGCTATGACTGATAAGAATGATCCAATATCTTTGTCTCCGTGCATCATGCACTTTGAATTAGCGTTTTTCGATGGGTGTAACGCTCGCATTGTTGACAAACGTCATATCCCAGCATAGTGCCGATGATGAAATCTTCTTCCGGAGTTAATTGGTTCAAAGGACGATTGCAAAATAACCGGACTATGTTGATGCATTCTTTTTTACCAAAGAATAAATTTAACCGTTTGGTATTAATGGGACAAATTGTGTATTCAAGTCCGCATTTTTCTAACCGTTGAACAGCAAAGGATTCATCTTTTTTGTCTATTGTACACAATGCCATGTACCGTATTCCTTTTTGTAGTTCATAGATATGATGTACAAATAATTTCATGTCTCCGGATAAAATGCACCCCTCCATTTCTTTTTATTTTAAATTTCCTGTTTTAGTTGATCTGTCCAGTTTTGTATACGATTATCTGTTTTATCAGGTTCGTTATTTTCGTCGATCAATAAACCTACTAATTGACCGGCAACTTCAGCTGCTGAAGAATCGTATGAATAGTCTGAAGGATTTACGGCTCCGATGAATGAACAACCTTTATCCTGTAATTTTTCATAGATAATACCTACAGCATCGCAGAAGGTGGAACCGAATGATATAGCGTCTCCACAACCAAATAAAGCGATCTTTTTGCCATTTAAATTATGAGTAACCAATTGATCCAAAAAATCATACCAGTCGTCCTGCAATTCGCCGGATCCCCAGGTTGAACTGCCTAAAATCAGTATTTCATAATCGTCTGCAGTTATGACATTTGTATTTCCTACATTATGTACATCTGTTGGATTAACACTCAAATGGGAAGCAATTTGGGCTGCAATTGATTCTGTTGTACCTGTTGTTGAACCATAAAATATTCCAATCTTTTTCATATTTCATATTTTGATTAATAAAACTGGAACGAAAGTACAGGATTCCGACGGGCCGGAAAATCCCCTTTTGTAGTGAAATTGAGAGGATATTTTCCCTACAAATAGTGAGAAAGATATTTTTTGCTGATCAGACAGGTGGTAAAATAGCACAAAACCCCCGTCCCCATGTACTACTGTGTTAGTTTTTCTAATAGTTCTTCTATTGTATGGACTATAATATCTTCCTGGTGAGGAAAATGCAATATGAATTGATCAGGTAGACTGTTGGTTTCAATATAAGTAGCTGAGTCAATATCGCGATTAGCCAGGATCTCATTTCGTTGAAGGGCTTTACGAACAAGGGAATAACGATAACCATGCCCAGTGAGCCGGACTTTGCGTTGATAATTGTTTGTGATTCGGAAAAGTCCGGTTTCCATATCAAATACAATTCCTTTTCGGGCGAAGAAATTACTTAATTTTCCTTGTAATGCGAGATCTTCAGGGGTTCCGGTAATAATGCCGTTCGTCTTATCCATCAACCAGATTTTATCAGCAATCTGGAGTGCCAACTCCAGGTCATGTGTTGACAGGAATATGGTTTTCTGAGTTTCACGTGTCAAATGGTGGAGGAGTTGCATAATTTCGACTTTACTTGGAAAATCCAGAAAAGCAGTTGGTTCGTCTAGATAGATTACCGGAGTTTCTTGTGCAAGGGCTTTGGCGATCATCGCTTTTTGGCGTTCTCCGTCGCTTAAAGTATGAAGCATGCGGGGAGCTAAAGGGTGTATATTAACCAGATCAATAGCTTTGCTGACGACTTCTTCGTCTTTGTGGCTTAGTTTACCCCAAAATCCGGTATAGGGACTACGTCCCATACCGATGAGTTCCCGTACCGTCATGTTACGGATATCGCATTTTTCGGTTAGGACGACACTGATTACGGTAGATAGTTCCCGGTCCGTATATTTTTCTAATTCCTTGTTTGAAAGACGGATTTCGCCACTGAGCTTGGGTTGAAAAGCCGATAATGTGCGGAGTAGGGTGGATTTGCCGATTCCGTTAGTACCTAAAAGGCAGGTGAGTTCTCCGGCATAGATGTCACTACAGATGTTTTCGGCTACGATTTTAACATTTACTTTTCCTTTATAGCCAATCGTCAGATTCCGTAATTGTATGGTAGCGGTTCTATTCATTCAGTTCATTTTTACGTTTACGGAATAATACAGAAGCGACAACGGGAGCACCGATTAAAGCGGTGACTGAATTTACCGGAAGTGCACCTTCAAATCCAGGCATGCGGGCAATGAGGTTACACGCTAAGGCTAAGGCGGATCCCATAACCAGACAGGCAGGCATCAGAACACGATGATCTGAGGTTTGGAATACTGCCCGGCATAAGTGGGGTACGGCTAATCCCAGAAAGATGATTGGTCC
>URJC01000118.1 GCA_900548135.1 uncultured Odoribacter sp.
TTGAAGTATCACGGTTCATCACGATCGGAGTAATCGAGGGCTTGTTCATCTTTTTCACACTCTTATCTTTCCCCTGACGTTTATAAACCAATGCATAATTATCTTTAAAATTGACATTCGCAAAATCTACCACTTGTTGTTTGGTTAGTTTACTCATCCGGTCTAAAGCCCCGACTTCATTTGCCCAGGATACATTATTAACAAAAGCCTCAACAAACCAATTGGCTCTGCCTTCATTACTTTCAAGACTTTTTTGCCTGTCTTTTTTCAAATTATTGATGGTAGCAGCCAACAAAGCCTCATCAAACTCCCCTTTCTTCAATTTTTCAATTTCTTCCAATAAAATATCGCGTACCTCTTCCAGGCTTTGCCCGGTTTTAGGATATCCTTCCATCAGAAACATACTATAATCAACTAATTGAACCGGAAAAGCTCCGGCTCCCAACATCCGTTGTTGCTGATTGATATCCAAATCAATCAATCCAGCCTGTCCGTTATAAAGAATAGCACTCAACAAATTCAACATTTCAGCATCCTGGCTCCCAGCCCCCGGAAATCTCCAGCCAATGGCAACAGAAGCAGCTTCCGGTCCGACCACCTCTTTTACAACAGGAGCAGTAATCGGCTGTTCCGGAACAAAATTCAATTTCGGTAAATCCGGATTCGCTTTCATCTCCCCGAAATACCTATTTATTGTTGTTATCATCTTACCGGGATCAAAATCACCCGACAAACAAATCGCCATATTATTGGGCACATACCATTGCTTAAAAAAATTCTTGATATTCGTAATGGAAGGATTTTTCAAATTCTCCTGTGTTCCCAGCACAGTTTGAGTACCATAAGGATGATGTGGAAACAGAGCTGCCATCATTTGTTCGAATACTTTTCTTCTGTCTTTAGTCAGCGACATATTCTTCTCTTCGTACACCGTCTCTAATTCCGTATGAAATCCCCGGATCACCGGATGTTGGAAACGATCAGCCTGAATTTTGGCCCAATTTTCCACCTCATTAGCAGGAATATCCTCCACAAAAACAGTCATATCACTGGCAGTATAAGCATTTGACCCGTTAGCGCCTATAGCTGCCATCAATTTATCATATTCGTTGGGAATTGCTATCTTTGATGCTTCATACGAGATACTGTCAATCTGACGATAAAGCACAGCCCGTTCTGCCTCATCCGTTGTTTTCCGGTAAGTTTCAAACAAGGCTTCAATCTCATCCAGCATCGGTTTTTCCAAACCATAATTCTGGGTGCCAAAACTCTCTGTGCCTTTAAACATCAGGTGCTCAAAATAATGAGCCAAGCCAGTAGTCTCGGCAGGATCATTTTTTCCACCAGCTTTCACTGCAATGTACGTCTGAATCCTCGGCTGTTCTTTATTGACCGTCATATACACTTTTAAGCCGTTATCAAGGGTATAAATCAGGGCATTCATCGGATCTCCGGGCACCGATTCATATTGATATCCAGGAGTATTCCCACAAGCAGCCATCACAATAATGAGCCAGGGCAGCCACAACATTTGAAACATTCTTTTCATCCTAATTGTATTATTTATCGTTTTTTCTTTTTCTGTACCGACCAACCGAATTTTCCGATTTTTTTCCCAAGCCCAAAATATGCCCCATGCAGGTAAATCAATGGCTCTGCTTGTTCCAACTCAAACTTTCCGGTTTCAGAATTCAAAAAACGGTCATCTGCCAGAACATTGACAACTTCTGCAATAAACATGTCATGCGACCCTAAGGGCACTATCTCCTTAACCCGGCACTCTATACATACCGGAGCCTCCTCTATAACCGGAGCCCCAACGACCTCTGCCTTTCCCGGCGTCAGATTCATCTTCTCAAACTTATAATATTCTCTACCTGATCTGACTCCACACCAATCCGTAGCATAAGCCAATTCTTCTGTCGTCAGGTTAATCACAAACTCCCTATTTTTACACAAGATAGCATAAGAGTAGCGTTCCGGACGTACAGAAATATAACACATGGGGGGATTGGTACAAAGCGTTCCTGTCCAGGCCACAGTAAAAATATTGTATTCTTCAGGTGTACTTCCACAACTGACCAGCACCGCCGGTAAAGGATAAATCATGGTTCCCGGTTTCCAATTATGTTTCATTTGAACGTCAAAAATTACAAATTCTTCTTAATCAGTACAAAATTATCAATAAATTCTATCACAAGCACTATAACCTCCGGGATATTAATCGGAAAAACTATATCTGTAAAAATAACTCCGGCATTAAACAAGGCCTTATAACCACGCTCCGTCAAAAGAGTACAAAGTATCCGATTCCTGAAAACTTTTCATAAAATTCCGCAGAAATGTTAGTAAATCTGATGTTTTTTTCTCAAATTGCATCACGCAAACGATGACGAACCTAAACTATATATATTATGACAGCACAAGAATTTATGGACAGAGAGGCTCGTTACGGGGCTCACAACTATCACCCGTTACCGGTAGTACTCGAACGGGGCGAAGGAATTTATGTATGGGATACCGACGGGAAACGGTATTTTGATTTCTTGTCAGCTTATTCTGCTGTAAATCAAGGCCACTGCCATCCCAAAATAGTAAAAGCAATGACTGACCAGGCACAAAAATTAGCCCTGACTTCCCGTGCCTTTTATAATGATGTATTGGGAGAATGGGAAGAATTTGTGACCCAATACTTCGGTTATGACAAAGTATTACCGATGAATACGGGTGCCGAAGCAGACGAAACGGCTTTAAAACTTTGCCGCAAATGGGCCTATATGAAAAAAGGAATTCCTGACGGAAAGGCCAAAATCATTGTTTGTAATGGCAATTTCCACGGGCGCACCATCACCATTGTTTCCATGTCCAATGATCCGGAATCCTATGGAGGTTACGGACCTTATACCCCAGGATTTATAAAAATTCCTTATAACGACATTCCGGCCCTGGAAGAAGCGTTGAAAGATCCTGATGTGGCTGGTTTCCTGGTTGAACCGATACAAGGAGAAGCCGGAGTATATGTTCCGGATGATGGCTACTTAAAAAAAGCATACGATTTATGTAAGGCTCATCAGGTTTTGTTCATGGCCGACGAGGTGCAGACAGGCATTGCCCGAACCGGAAAATTATTAGCCTGTGACCACGAAGGAGTCCACCCGGATGTCTTAATTTTAGGGAAAGCCATTTCAGGAGGAATGATGCCTGTTTCCTGCGTACTAGCCAACGATGACATCATGCTCTGCATTAAACCGGGCGAACACGGTTCAACTTATGGAGGCAATCCGATTGCAGCCAAAGTATCCATAGCTGCACTGGAAGTCGTGAGAGATGAGAAATTAGCTGAAAATGCTGAGAAATTAGGAAAAGTATTCCGGGACCGTATGAACGGGATACATTCGGATATGGTTGAACTAGTCCGGGGAAAAGGATTACTGAATGCAGTTATCATCAAACCAAAAAATGGGAAAACAGCCTGGGATGTATGCCTGAAACTACGTGACAAAGGGTTATTGGCTAAGCCAACTCATCAACACATCATCCGGTTTGCACCACCATTAATCATTAACAAGGTTGAACTCATGCAAGCTATTGGTATCATCGAAAATACCATAGCTGAATTTGAATGATGAAACCACTATTTCCATGATTTTAAAGTCCGATTGTCCCATAAACCATAGCGGACAATTGGACTTTTAACCCAGCAATTGTTCGGAAAACCACAACCTATTTCTTTTTCCGAAAAAAAACAAAATATTTCCGCAATAATTCACGGAATGTGTCAAAAGATTCCTGATAGGAGACACCAACCCCCTGGATAGTTTCAGTATTATTATAAAGTAATTTTTCGTCGGTATGCGAATAAGCTTTCATCTTTAACGTTCCCTGCTTATTCAATTTTACTTCAACATTGAAATCACCGGCTATATTATTTTTTTTACTGTCAGAAGTTGTATTTTTGGTTCCTCCCAGATCCATATTTCCATTGGCAGAAATCGTCACCCTATCATTTAACAACTGGGTAGACAACGCCAATTCGATCTCATCCGAGGTCATCGCTTTTTCCCGGTCTCCCCTCCGGTAGGCAATACCGATATCTACATTCTCACTATATTGTGAAACCCAACGGGACAATTGGTTTGAAAGCATTTCTGTCAAAGTAGTCACCCCAGCAACCTGTGCCTGGCTCCTATAATCCCCATTCTCATCTGTACGGTAAAAACGATTCAATACCAACAAAGAAAACATCTGCTTATTTACTTCATCCTGACTCGAAAAAAGACTCTGAATATAACTCTTACTCTGAGTTTCCAGAGTCGGAAAATTAATATCAAATTTAACTACAGGGTTCGTCAGATTTTCGCTCAGATTCAGGATACATTCCACCGGCACTTTACGTCCGCTTTCCGTTGACATTTCTTCTCTACCTTCATCATCTGAAACAACATCTTCCGTTGGCAATAACTCTGAAACAGATGTTTTCAAATTATAAACAGCATTGATATTCAACATAGCATCATAAGGTGAACCGCTCCAATTGATCGTACCACCGGGAGTTAAGACAAATTTCTTGTTCACCAGGTTACTTAAAGTGAATAAATAATCCCCTTTCGATATCAGATATTCCCCGAACATCGTCAAACTGCCGTCTTTATCAAAGGCTATCTTAATGTTACCATTTCCTGTTGTACGCAGAATATCTCCCACAGTAGGGTCAAAAATCACCTGTACGTTCAAATTATTATTTACCTCCAGGTTTGCATTCAAATTGATATCCGATTTATCATTGGCAGCTTGTATTTTGGGAATTTCTGCCTGCCCCGAAGTAATAAAATGCAGAAAATTATTGGATTGTTCGGTCAGGTTAGCCGTCAAAGGAATATACAAACGGGAATCATTTTCGGTACGTGCATTTACAGTCACATTCATCAAATCGTTATGATTATCCAATTCAGCTAAACCACTAAGATACACCTGTCCATAAAACGACTCATTATCAACAAATCCGGTGTTTAACACCAAAAAGTCATCAAATTTAGCATGCAATTTATAACGATTTTCCCAAATCTGATATTCTCCATCCAAAACCGCCTGCCTGTCGTTAATATCTTTCAACAGGAAATTCCTGAACAAAAAACGGTTCCGGTTGATATGAACACTATCGTGAACAAAAAACTTAGTATTCAACATATTGATCTTCATCCCGACGGAATCCAAATACACAAATCCTGAAATATCAGGTTTCCCCGACTTTCCGAAAATATTAACATTACCGGATAAAAAGCCGTTGGCATCAGAGACAAACTCTGAAGCATAAGTCCCCAAACGTCCCAACCCAACCTTCTCTAATCTCACATTTACATTCAAGGTATCTGTAGAAGGGTTATAATAACCGGCAATTAATAAGGGCACTTCATTACCAACCCGGTTCTGTGCCCTGACAATCAGATTACGGCTTTCTATATCCCAGTAAGAACGCAGTTGCAAAGTTCCCAGCGTATCCCGGTTGATCCCCCAATCTTTGATATTAAAATCAGATAAAAGTAAAAAATCCTTATAGTAATCCTGCAAAGTCAATGCCCCACTAGTCACTCCAAACATAGCCAAATGCTTTTTCAAGGCGATACGTGCAAAATTATCCAAATTAAAATTCTCTAAATTGATCCATAGCTTTTCTTCCGGATCTTTCGATATTTTTCCTTTCACGGACAAAAATTCATCTCCCCGGCGGATAGAAAAATCATGAACTGAAACCTCTTTTCCTTTAATAAACACAGTCGAAGGATTTACGTTCCAAACACTGTCATCCATTACAATCACTCCCGGACGGATCCGGATTTCCGTGGTATAATCATTTGTCTCATCCGGAGTAAAGATCACACAAGCTGCCAGCTCCCCGCTATAGGTTTTCTTCTCCCAATTACACCAACTCAAACGGTCATCCAAGTGATTATCAGCCAAAGTCAGCTGATTACAGACATTATATAAACGGTATCCGTCCCCGTACACCACCCGGTCGGCAGTATATTGCATATTTAACCGATCGATATCACCGGTTAAATTTATCTCCGAGTTCAACAAAGCAATCCCATCATAACAAATCGTATCTGACTGTAAAGTCAGGTTTAACTTTTCATCCCCCCGTCTAAAAAAAGAAGTGATCCTGGAACCGCCAGACACACTCAAACCCGGATAAAGGACCTGTAGTATGCGGTTTGCATCTTTAATTTCGACAACATACTCGAAATCAAATTGTTTAAGATCTTTGATTTTCTTTTTAGTCATCTGTTTACTTTTCCGGACAGAATAAGCAGGTAAATAATTTTGCATCAAACTCAATACAAAAGGCACAGGCCGGATATCCCGGTAATTTCCGTCAATGGAAAGATCCAGCACATCCGATTTTAAGGTTGTAGTGTTGTGTAACTTGCTCCGGCTGTCTTCCAGACACAAATTATCAATACTAAAACCACCGGTCTCATTTTCATATTGCAGATCGGTCAGGGTCAAATTGGCAAAACTTTTATCTTTTTGCTCTGCAAAAACCAAATCAAATACCGCAGAGGCTGTCTCCTTCTCCCCTTTCAATCCAAATCCCAGTGCAGTCAGATCCCTGAACTGCAACTGTCCTTTTACACTGGCAAATCCCAGTGAATCATTCCCATCATAAGACATCACCATCCCTCCATGCAAAGGCTCATCATCAACAGAAGCGATCAGATCCAGTTGATTATTTTCCCAAGTCATCGCCACTTCGGCATCACGAACTGCCCCCTGATTGATATTCAGGCGATGTAAACGGGAATTCACATGAAATGAAGGGCCATACTGATCCCAAATACCGGCATATGTCCCGGACACTACGCCATTCCTCAGAAAAGATAAATCTGTGAACTTACGAAAATCTATCCGGTCAAATTTAAAATCCCCCCGCATTGTATCACACTCCGGAGCCCCCCCCCCACAAGGGCCATAAACAAAACTCAGGTTCCCGGCTAAAGCAGGGGTAACACTCTTAGCCCGGACTAAAAAATCTGATAAGGTCCCGTCAAAATGGATTTGTTCAAAATCAAGATAAGGCAAACGGTACAATGGGCCAGGAACAGGAATATTCATATCAAACCAAGGCAAATAAACGGCAGCTAAATCCTCTGGTCCCAAATGAGCCTGATGAAGTTCTATATTAAATACCGTATTCCTGACATCCGGCAATCCGACTGATTTAAAACTCCCCTGAAACACGCTCTTTTCCCCCAACTCAAAATAAAGGTCATGCCCTTCCAGCTGTTCTATCGTATTGGACACAATACCGCTGCATTTAACCGTATTGGTTATTCCCCGCAAAATACCATTGAAGTAAGCCAAATCTATGAAACTGACAGCAGAAGGTCCCAATTCATAATATTGCTGCATACGGGTAGTAAAATACTTCCAGTCATGCTGTCCAGGAATCCAGTTATACTCTAACTTAACCAGATCTACATTACTTCGCCCGAGCTCAAAACGGCAATCTGTAATCAACAAATTAGAGGCTCCAGCCCGAACCTTTCCTCCCATCGATTTCATTTGTAACCCCGACTTTTCAATAAAACTAAGCCCGGACACCTCCATCTTCATCGGGCTATCTG
>URJC01000119.1 GCA_900548135.1 uncultured Odoribacter sp.
ACTTTCCCGGACAAAAATATCAAGCCAGGAAATAAATATTTTAAGGACAAAAATACATAAAAAAAGCCGAATCCGGAAATCTGTCTTTTCCTCTAACCTAAGCCAGCAGATTTTCAGCCGCTTCAATAGCAGCCTGCGAAATTTCCTTACCACTGATCATGCCGGCAATTTCCCGTACCCTTTCCTGAGGCGTCAGCTTCCGGATCCGTGATATAGTAGCTTCTGAATTATCTTCTTTATAAACTTTGAAATGACAATTACCTGCCGCAGCAATCTGTGGCAAATGAGAAATACTGATCACCTGCATTTTTCCTGCCATTTCCTGCATCATTTGAGCCATCCGATGAGCAACCTCTCCTGACAACCCCGTATCGATCTCATCAAATACAATAACAGGTAAACGCTTACTACCCGATAGCACATACTTTAAAGCCAACATGACCCGGGATATTTCCCCTCCCGATGCCACTTTGGCAATTTCTCCGGGCTTCTGATTTTTATTCGCTGCAAATAAAAATTTCACTTCATCACAACCAGTCCAGGAAAACCCATCAACGGCAGTTACCTCCACTACAAATTCCGCATGCCGGATTCCCAACCCGGTCAATAATTGTTTCATTTTCTCACACAATTCATGTTTTGCAGATGCCCTTGTTTTATGAATTTCTACAGCCAATACTTTCATTTGTCCGGCTGTTTTTTGTATCTTCTTTTCCAATTCCCCAATTTCCTCAACTCCTCCTTCAAGATTCTTCAATTGATCAGACAGGGAGTTCCTCAACTTTATCAATTCATGAACAGACTCAGCTTTGTATTTATACAACAAGTCATAAAGCACATCCAGGCGTGATTTAATATCTTCTATCCGTTTGTCGTTGTATTCTACACTCTCTGCTTTCCGTTCCCCTTCATCAGCCAAATCATTTAATTCAATGATCACAGAATCCAAACGCAAACGGTATTCTCCTGCTTCAGGCAAAACATCTTCAATAGCAGCCACTGCATTCCGTGAACTTCTCAATACTTCAATGACTGAATGTTCAGTATCCCTCAGATTCCAGGCTAAACCTCCTAAAGCTGACTTAATATTTTCAGCATGGGTCAGCAATTCTAATTCTGCCTCTAATTCCCCTTGCTCCCCCTCTTTCAAACGGGCATTCTCTAACTGTCCCAACTGAAATTTCAAATAATCACTCTCTTTCTCCGCATCTGCTGCTTTTGCTTTTAAAACTTTCAATGCTGAAGTCCATTTCCGGTGCAACTGATACAATTCCTGATATTCTTCCAATAACTTTTCATTTCCACAAAAGACATCCAGAATTTCAGTCTGATACTCCGGCTGTCCCAATAACAAAGACTGGTGCTGGGAATGAATATCAACCATGAAACCGCCAAAATCTTTCAATAATTTATTACTCACAGGGGTATCATTAATAAAACAACGGGATTTCCCCTCAACTGTGATCTCCCTCCTCACAACCACCTGTTCTTCATAATCCAAATCATTTTCCTCAAACCAAGATTGCAAGCGGTAACCGGACACATTATATTCAATCTCAACAATACACTTCTTTGACTTATCCATGATTGCCGAAGAATCGGCCCTTTGTCCCAACGTAAGGCCTATAGCTCCCAGTAAAATCGATTTACCAGCTCCAGTCTCACCCGTAATCACTGAAAATCCCTTTTCTAACTCAATCTCAGTTTTATCGATTAAGGCATAATTATTGATGCTAATCTTTTTTATCATAACGTCATTTTATTTTCATTCATTCTACCGGAAACTAGTTTTTCCCTGAATCGAAACATTGTATTCAGAAGTTTCCCGGACTTTCGAGAAGATACAGAAATATAACATTTCAATTTCTGAAAATCTTAATTATCAATAAGATAAAAGAGAAAATCTTTCACATGCCTGTTTCTTTTATACTACAAAGATATAATTTTCCGATTTCAATTTTCAATTTTCAATTAATTTACTACTTTTGCGCCGTCAAAATTGACATATTACGTAAAACTAGTTCTTCATAAAAAATGACAAGCAGAAGATTAATCAGAATTAAAGTGTTGCAGCTGCTTTATGCTTTTAGTAAAAAAGAAAATGCTACCTTGGCAGATATTGAGCATGATTTACTGCAAAGTATGTCTAAAAGTACTGACCTCTACTACGAAACCCTTTTACTAATCACTGAATTACGGCACAAAGCTTTTCTGAAAATCGATGCAGCCCGTAACCGCCGTTTTGCTTCAAACATCGATCTGAATCCCAACACACGGTTTATCGAAAATCCAGTTTTCGATATTCTTGAAAAAAATAAAAAATTTCAGTATTATATTAATAACAACCTGATTTCATGGAATAATTCCCAAGAAACAATTGTATACTTCTATAATAAATTATTGGAATGGCCTGCCTATCAAAAATACATGCATCAAAAAGAAGTTACTTTTGACAGGCATAAACAATTGGTATTAGATCTTTTCACAGAATTGATTGTACAGGACGATCTGTTTTATCAGGTATTAGAAGAAAAAAGTATTTTCTGGAATGATGACTTTGAACTAGTACTCAGTATTGTTTACAAAACTCTCATTCACATCAAAGCCAATATGACTGAGGATGCTGAAATTCTCTACCCTATTTATAAACCTCAGGAAGATGCTGAATTTGCACGCAGTCTCATGCGTAAAGCATTCAATGAATATGAAAAAAATTTGCAATTGATAGATAAATTCACTTATAACTGGGAACTGGACCGGATTTCAGATATGGATAAACTGATCATGGCCTGCGCTATTGCTGAATTAAAAAACTTCCCTTCCATTCCAATCAAAGTTACTCTGGACGAATACATCGAAATTTCTAAAACTTATAGTTCTCCCAAAAGTGGGGCCTTCATTAATGGGGTACTCGACAAAGCTGTTGCTTTGCTCAAAGACTCTAACGAAATCATAAAAACCGGAAGAGGGTTAATTGATCAGATAGAAGCATAAACTAAAAAGGGGGAGGAAATCCCCCCCTTTCGCTAAACTAAACTAAAACTAATTTAATAATCCATTGTAATCACTACAAGGGGAGCATAATTTAGAATTGACACCACACGTTAGTCATTTTCTATGCTGCTATAAAATTATATAAATTATATATAATTTCCAAATATTATTTCAGCTATATCAATATTTGGCGACAATCAATTCTTCTTTATAATGACTCAAATATTGGAAGGCTTCTTCCACCTGTTCAACCACCTGATATATGTGATTGTAAGCTGATGAAATAAATCCTTGCTTCTGTATGGTTTGAATAAATTCTAAAAATGGATCATAAAAACCCTGCGTATTCAGAAATAAAATAGGTTTATGATGTTCTTCCAATTGTTTTAAAGTGATTACCTCAGTAATTTCCTCCAATGTACCCCAGCCTCCTGGTAAAGCAATAAAAGCATCTGCCTGCTCCCTTAAAAGATATTTTCTTTCTTTCATATCGGAAGCTATAATCAGGTGATTCAATTTCGCAGCTACTCCTTTTTTATAAATACATTCTGGAATAATCCCTGTCACTTCTCCACCAAATCTGATGGTAGCCTCGGCAACTTCTTTCATCAATCCCATATTCGTTCCTCCGTAAAATAAATGCCACCCCTTTTCTCCAATTTTTTCTCCTAACTCCCTGGCTGTATCAAAAAATACTTCATCTATATTATTTGCCGAAGCACAAAAAACAGCAATTTTCATTGTTTATTTAAGTTGTAATAAAGTACATAAGAAAATAAATTACAATAAAAAAAGGGCTTTAAAAAGCCCCCTTTCTATGCATCGATTGTCGCATAAGTTGCATTCTGTTCTATAAATTGTCGTCTGGGTGGAACATCATCCCCCATCAACATAGAAAAAATACGATCTGCTTCAGCAGCATTTTCTATAGACACCTGACGTAAAATCCGGTTTTCCGGTGACATGGTAGTATCCCATAACTGTTCTTTACTCATTTCACCCAAACCTTTATAACGTTGTATATGTAAACCGGAATCTCCCTTACCGTTACTCATTTCATTGACCAACTGCTCCAGTTCCTTATCTGTCCAACAATAACGTTGTTCTTTATTTCCTTTCTTCACAGAATATAAAGGAGGGGTAGCAATATACAAATATCCATTTTCTATCACCGGACGCATAAACCGGAAAAATAAGGTCATAATCAAAGTAGCAATATGCGCACCATCGACATCAGCATCAGCCATGATCACAATCTTATGGTAACGTAACTTCTCTAAATTAACAGCCTTACTATCTTCCTGGGTGCCAATCGTAATCCCCAATGCCTGAAAAATAATCTTGATTTCATCACTTTCAAATACCCGGTGCAACATAGCCTTTTCTACATTCAGAATCTTACCCCGCAAAGGCAGAATAGCCTGAAACCGACGATCACGCCCTTGTTTGGCAGTTCCCCCGGCAGAATCTCCCTCCACCAGAAATATTTCGCAATTAGCAGGGTCATTATCAGAACAATCTGCCAGTTTTCCAGGCAAGCCTGAACCACTCAATACTGTTTTCCGTTGCACTAATTCCCGTGCCTTACGGGCTGCATGACGTGCAGTAGCTGCTAAAATTACTTTATCAACGATTGCCTTAGCCTCTTTGGGATGCTCCTCCAGATAATTATCCAACAAAGATGATACAGCCTGCGCAACCGCAGTACCTACTTCTGTATTCCCTAATTTAGTTTTTGTCTGGCCCTCAAACTGAGGTTCTGCCACTTTCACAGAAATAACAGCAGTTAAACCTTCCCGGAAATCCTCGCTATTAATTTCAAATTTTAACTTAGACAGCATACCATGAGTTTCGGCATAAGTTTTCAAGGTCGTCGTTAACGCCCGCTTAAAACCAGCCAGATGAGTTCCTCCTTCAATAGTATTGATATTATTCACATAGGAAAAAACATTTTCAGAAAAACCCGTATTATAGTGCAACGCCACTTCAATAGGTACTCCGTTTTTTTCAGTTGTAATATCAATGGTATCATCAATCAGTTTTTCACGGGAAGCATCTAAATATTGCACAAATTCTTTCAAACCATGTTCTGAATAATATACTTCATGTTTAGGCTCATTTGTTTCAGGATCAACATCCCGTTTATCCGTTATTGACAAACGGATTCCTTTATTCAAGTAGGCCAATTCCCGTAATCTGGCTGACAGAATATCATAATTATATTCGGTAACATAAAAAATAGTATCATCAGGCTTAAAGGTGATCGTAGTTCCCGTCCGCTCCGTATCTCCAATAATCTGTACATCTCCCACAGGAATTCCTTTGCAATACTCCTGTCTCCAGATCTTACCTTCCCGGTGAATTTCAGCAACTAACGTAGTTGAAAGGGCATTCACACAGGATACTCCGACTCCATGCAAACCTCCGGATACTTTGTAAGAATCCTTATCAAACTTACCACCCGCATGTAAAACCGTCATAACAACTTCCAAGGCCGATTTATTTTCCTTGGAATGGCGGGCTGTCGGAATACCACGACCGTTATCCCGGACTGTGATTGAATTGTCCTCATTAATAAATACCTGGATATGGTTACAATATCCTGCTAACGCTTCATCAATAGAGTTATCTACCACTTCGTATACCAAATGGTGTAATCCCTTGACATTCACATCTCCAATATACATGGAAGGACGCATCCTCACCGCTTCTAATCCTTCCAACACCTGAATACTGTCGGCAGAATATTCTCTTTCTATTTTCTCTATCTCTTCGCTCATATTTAGTTTAATTGATTTTTTCACAAAACATGCAAATATAATCATTTTCTGCTAAATACCCCAGAGAAAACAGTAAAATCCTCTATATAAAAAAGGCCGGAAAAGTTTTTCCGGTCCTTTCAGAATTAATGGTCTTAGTTCAAAAATTACAAAAGACTAAAAGCACAAGTCACTCCTGCCATAACAATAGCTACCATACTCATCAATTTAATCAGAATATTCAAACTCGGCCCTGAAGTATCTTTGAACGGATCTCCTACTGTATCACCAATAACAGTTGCCTTATGGCATTCCGAACCTTTTCCTCCCAGATGCCCTTCTTCCACATATTTCTTGGCATTATCCCAGGCACCACCTGAATTTGCCATAAATACAGCCAATACAAAACCAGATCCCAAACCTCCGGCCAACAGTCCCATTACGCCTGATACACCAAAAACCAGCCCAACAACTATAGGTATAATAATAGCTAACAAGGATGGAAATACCATTTCTCCTTGCGCACCACGGGTGGAAATTTCCACACAACGGGCATAATCCGGTTCTGCCTTCCCTTCCATAATACCTTTAATCTCCCTGAATTGACGGCGAACTTCATTTACCATTTTCTGAGCAGCTCGTCCTACAGCATTCATCGTCAACCCACAGAACAGAAAAGCCATCATCGAACCGATAAATACTCCGGCCAGGACTTTCGGATTCATCAGGTTTACATCGTAATAAGTCATCATATCTTTCAAGCCGGCGGAAGCTGTGTCAATCACATGTCCTCCCACCTCCAAAGTAGTTTGTCCCAAACGTACCAACCCGATTTTTATTTCTTCGATATAAGAGGCCAGTAATGCTAATCCGGTCAATGCCGCAGAGCCAATGGCAAATCCTTTACCAGTTGCAGCCGTCGTATTCCCAAGAGCATCCAACGCATCTGTACGCTGACGAACCTCTACTCCCAATTCACTCATCTCCGCATTACCTCCTGCATTATCTGCAATAGGCCCATAGGCATCGGTAGCCAAGGTAATACCCAAAGTAGAAAGCATTCCCACAGCAGCAATACCAACCCCATACAATCCCATCGTCATATCTGCCATATCAAATTCTGCAGCAAAAAGATAGGACAATATGATACCTATCACAATGGTAATGACCGGAATCGCTGTAGATATCATACCCGTACCGATTCCTTTGATAATTACGGTTGCAGGACCGGTTTCTGAACTCTTAGCTATATCCTGAGTTGGTTTATATGCATGGGAAGTATAATGTTCTGTTGCCTTACCGATCACAATACCTGTCAGCAAACCTGTTATAACAGAGCCACAAATCCAGTAACTCAATCCAAGTAAATAAATAACCAAAAAACTGGCAACAACAATTAATACAGAACTTGTATTAATCCCCCGGTCTAAAGCCCTTAACAATTGTAATTGGGATGCCCCTTCTTTAGTTTTCACCATAAATATACCCAACAATGAAAGGATTACTCCAAAAGCAGCAATCAACATCGGAGCCAAAATAGCGTTAAATTGTAAATCCGGAGTTTTCATAAAAGCTGCAGCTCCCAAAGCAGCTGTAGCCAGTACAGATCCACAATAAGATTCATACAAATCAGCTCCCATTCCGGCAACATCTCCAACATTATCACCTACATTATCAGCAATAGTTGCAGGATTTCGGGGATCATCTTCCGGAATTCCGGCTTCTACCTTTCCAACCAAATCAGCCCCAACATCGGCAGCCTTAGTAAAAATACCTCCCCCTACGCGGGCAAACAATGCCTGAGTAGAGGCTCCCATCCCAAAAGTAAGCATAGTGGTCGTAATCATAATGGCTTTATGCGTAGTATCC
>URJC01000120.1 GCA_900548135.1 uncultured Odoribacter sp.
CCAGTGTATTGAATATGCTCTCACCCGGCCGGGAGTTGCTGCAGTGATGATTGGTTGTAAAAATGCTACAGAGATACAGGCTGCCGTCAATTGGTGCAATGCTACCCGTGCAGAAAGGGATTATTCCCGGGTCCTGGCAGGTATGGAAAAATTTTCCTGGCAGGGACATTGTATGTATTGCGGGCATTGTGCCCCCTGCTCCGTAGGGATAGATGTCGCCAGCGTCAATAAATATTATAACCTTACGATTGCTCAGGACGAGATTCCGGAAACTGTCCGTGAACATTATAAAGTACTGTTGCATCATGCCTCGGAATGCATTCAGTGCGGCCAGTGTGAACAAAATTGTCCGTTTGGTGTGGCTATCATGGAACAGATGCAGAAAGCTGCGGAGAGATTCGGATACTGATTATTATCATTGTTTTTGTAACTATCTGTCAATCATTTATTTATTTGCTGCAAAGTTACTTTGAGCCGACAAGGAAGATTCTATATGAATTGCAGATTGGCGTATAATTTTTACAGATTGAAAGCAGGGAATATGAAATCGGTATACAGTGAGAAAATATATCTATTTTCTGTAACTTTACGTCATGATAGAAATCAGTCATTTTAATGAATATCTTGAATCCTTAGCGGGAACTGACAAGTTATCTATTCCTCCCAAAACGATTTTATTGGAAGAAGGGGAAGTTGCCGACAAGTTATTCTTCATTCATAAAGGTTGTTTGCGTTTGTTTTTTTATAATGAAGGAAAAGATGTAACCTTTCAATTTTTCTTTGAAGGAGATTATGTGGCTTCGTTCGATAGCTTATATAAGCGTAGGCCAAGTCTTTTTTCGTTAGAGAGTATCGAGCAAACTGAAGTCTCTGGCATAAAAAGAGAGGAGTTTTATAATCTTATGGAACAAACACCTCTGTTGAGAAGAGAATATGAAGAAAAACTAATAGAGCGATTTCATGTTTATCAGCAATTGTTCCTTTCCCGTATAAAGAACACACCACAGCAGCGGTATGAAGAGTTACTGAAAGAATATCCTGGTATTATACAACGAGTTCCACAGCATTACATCGCTTCTTATCTTGGCATTACCCCCGTATCCTTGTCTCGAATCAGAAACAGACGATAATCCATTTCTTTACAATTGTTATCGTAACATCATGATAAAATCCATAATCTTTGCAATTTCAAAATCAGTAAATTGAAAAAGATGAAACGGATTTTTATAATAGATTGGAGTTTGTTGCCTTCATTTATTTTGTCTGCATATACTGGAATTGAATTACATGTTGCAGGATATGGAAATCATCATGAAATATGGCATAATTGGGCGGTATTTCATGTAATTGTAAGTTTGTTATTCCTTGCACTTATAGTACTCCACATAATAACTCACCGAAATTGGTATAAAGGAATTGCCAGCAGGGGGATAGGAAAGAAAAGCAAGATTATGTTATGGCTGTCAATCGTGTTTATCCTTGTCGTTATTACGGGATTTATGTTGTTGGGTGTGGACGGAACGAATACCACGATGGGATTATGGCATTATAAAACCGGCATCTTGATGGGTGTATTTTCTATCTGTCATATTCTTAAACGTTTTTTAGTCCTGTATAAAAACTCACTTCATAAGCTTTTGTAAACAAATTACCCGGTCAGATTTCTGACCGGGTAATTACTTGTTGTTGGGATAAGGATAGCGCTATGTTTACATTTTCCGGTATGGTTTCGTTTCCGACAGCCCTGCAATAGGCCGTAGTCGGCTTGACGAAAAGATTCCTATTCAATAACTCTGATTCGGCGTAGCCAAGCCTCCGTACCATTAGCATTATCCGGCATATCAATACCCGCATCGTCAGGGCGTCCCGGTGTCGTAATGTCGTCCGCATTGAGATCTTCAGGAAGTGTTTCCGGGATATGCCTTGAATCGGGTGTTATTTTGTAGATTTTCTGCATGGACTCATTCAGATAGGTGGTGGCTCCATAGGTGAAGAACGGAATGATAACCTTGTTCTTCAGATCATATGCTTGGAGGAATGTACAGACTACCATTGCGGGCTGATGCCACCAGCAAGGTGAACCAACGAAAATCGTATCGTATTTTGCGATAACTTTTTTGTCGGGCAAGTTTGCCACTCCGGGACGCAGGTCGTTATAAGCTTCACGCTGAATACGGTCACTGTCGTCGTATGGATTTTCAGCATACGGGGTGGCGGCTTTGATCCGGTGAATGTCTGCACCGGTAAGTTCCACGATTCGTTCGGCAATGGCTTGAGTGTGTCCCTCGGCAGAGAAGTAAACCACGAGTATCTTGCTATTGCCGAACGGAGTATCGGAATTTTCTTTGTCACCCAGTTCTTCGGGAGACATTAGGAATTCCGTCTCCGATGCAGGATTATCATCGTGAGAGCAGGTTGCCATAGTCGTCAACGAAAGGAGTAAGAGTGGAATAGAAAGTAACTTTTTCATATTCAATCTGTTTTTGGTAATGTTTATTTTAGATATTGTTTAAAGAAAGTATCCAATTTGGGAAGTGTGATTTTCAAATATTCCGGTTGGTCGTACAAATCCACGTGCGTTGCTTCGGGGACAACAAACAGCTCTTTCGGTTCAATCGCTTTCTCGTATGCGTCTTCAGAAAAGTATTTCGATACGGCATGTTCTCCCACGATGAAAAGTACCGGGCGCGGTGATATGGTCTCGATCTGCGCAAACGGGAAAAAATTCATCATCGGTGCAAGACTTGTATAGGAGTAATAACCTGTAGAGTTTGGATGTTGACCACGTTCCGGATTGTCATAATAATCGAGGAAGTCGACAGCAAACTTCGGTGTGTTCTCATCCGCCTTTTCGGGCAAGGCACAAATATCTTTGCGTGTTGCTCCGCCGTATTCTGCTGTGCGTTGACGACCGATTTCATCAAGAATCGCCATACGTTGCTCGTAGGTTTGCGAATCGCCTACACCCTGACGGCGGGCACGCCCCATATCGTACATGCTAATGGTTGCCAATGCCTTGATGCGATGATCTATCTGTGCTGCACTGACAGAGTAACATCCTCCGCCACAGATACCGATCACGCCTATCTTATCGGCATCGACGGCCGGATGGTTGGTGAGGAAATCGACAGCTGCACTGAAATCTTCTACCCGCACTTCGGGCGATTCGATGTAACGGGGATAACCGCCGCTTTCGCCATAATAGGACGCATCGAAAGCCAGTGTCATGTAGCCCAGTTCTGCCAGCTTGCGGGCATGAAGTCCCGCAGTTTGTTCCTTGACACCACCGAAGGGATGACCGACGATGATGGCGGCGTATTTCTTTGAAGAAACATAGTTTGCAGGGAAATAAAGATCACCGGCCACATCGATTAGGAAACGGTTGTGGAACGTCACTTGCTGTTTTTTCACTCCATCCTTCACTGTCATGACCGGAGTTTCCGGGGTGTTGTTCAAGCCTTTGCTTTGTAATAATTCGTTCAATATTTGTTGGGCCCTATTGGTTTCGCCACGTCCGATGTTTTTTTCAGCAATGATCAGTACACTACGTAATTCGTCCGGTGTTATGCCTACATTCAGCGCAATACCCATGTGCCCTTTCAGCATCGGTTCCACGCCTTTGCCCAAAGAGGCGATTACGGCAACGGTTGCCAGCTCCCGCTCGGCATAGGTCAGTACGTCCCGCTCGAAAAGGTCGGCGAAAAGGTGTTCTTTAAGGAATACTTCGATTTCTGGAGATAGTACAGCATAACCGACTTTCGGGGCATTAGCCGGAACTCCCGAAATTTTGGAGAGAATATCGCGTCCGCGTTCATATTTGCTACGTGTATCGGTTATCGGTGATGCTTCACGTCCCTGGTTATCCTCGATACCTTTTGCTTTACGCTCGTCAAGTACCGCAATCAGTGTTTGCAATCCGCGCAGGGCACGTGGGAAACCACAATAAGCGTAGGCGTGTACCATTACTTCTTTAAGTTCACTAACAGTCATACCGTCATTCAGTCCGTTGATAAGAACGGTTTTCAGCTTGTCGATGTCTCCCTTACCCGTAAGAACTGCAACTTCTGTAATGTGTTGTCGTTTACTGTTCATAGTTGGTTCCGTTTTTGGGGATTGAGAGGCTGCGATTCTACATCCGAACAAAATACCGAGTAGCGTTGTTATAATTTTCAATTTTATTTTCATAATCTCTATTTTTATTTATCTGGTACAAAATTAGGCCGGAGTTTCCGTATTGGTCGGTTATGAATTACGGATTGAGGGATAATTTTTACTGTTTTATTAACTGCAAAAGCGTACACAGTAGTTGAGTAGCAATTCAATATGCGAAACGATGATTGATGCACTATGTCGGTCGATGGCATGATGTAGTTCTTCTCCAATCTCTCGTAGATTATCGGCTATGATTTTCTTTTCATGCTCCGACAACGTATCTCGACAGTAGCAATGTTTCGGATAGGTTTTAATACGGTTTTCAAGCGATGTATCGCACAACAGATCGGGATGAAACAATACTCCTGAATAACGGCTGGTATACCGATGTCGGTTCGAAGGTATTTCGACTGTTTCACCAGGGTAAATTAGTCGTAACCACTCTTTTCCCAATACTTTATCTTGCTTTGAATCATTGTAATACAACAGCCCGTAAAAATTACACATCATTCGAATATCCTTACTCAAATTTGTTTTAGAAAGATCGACCATGCAAATCAATGGATGTAGCGTTTCATACCCCGTTAATTTATTGAACCGATCAATGGTCATAAGCTCAGAATTACTCATTTGTATCATTACTTTTTCTTTTATTCGGTTTTCCACAATACAAAATTGCAGATTGTTCAGATACTGTATAGGGTACGAATTACGGTTTCATGTGTAATTATTACAGATTGAAATAAATACCTCGAAGATATTTTTTACATTTGCACAGAAACGATGAAATAGATTGTTATGGAGGAGATTATGCAACTGAAAACGATAAAGGAGTACAATGACTATATGGGTGTGGAAACGAGGCATCCATTAGTTAGTGTCATTGAAGGAAGTCGTATGCTGCATCCCGTACCCCATGCTCGTAAGCACGTGGGAATGTATGTGGTTTTTCTGAAAGAGTTACGATGTACGGACGATTTGACCTATGGCCGCCGCTCTTACGACTTTCAAGAGAACACACTGGTGTTCATCGCTCCGGGACAAGTGTTTGGACATGAAGCAGACGGGACGACTTTTACCGGTTCGGGATGGTGTCTGCTGTTCCATCCTGATCTGTTACGTGGTACGCCGCTCGGGTGCCACATGCAGGATTATACGTTTTTTTCATATGCTGTCAACGAAGCATTACACCTCTCCAGGCAGGAACAGCAGACTGTCATTGACTGCCTGACAAAGATCGACCAGGAGACACATGACAAGACAGACCGCCATAGTAACCTGATTATTGCTTCTGCTATCGAGTTGTTGCTCAACTACTGTATTCGATTCTATGACAGACAGTTCATTACCCGCAAAAAGGAGAACAAGGATATACTTGGTTCTTTTGAAACGTTGTTGAACGACTATTTCAGGTCGGATAAACCTTCGGAATTTGGCACATTGACCGTTGCTTATTGTGCCGACCAACTGCATCTGTCTGCAAATTATTTCGGAGACTTGATTAAAAAAGAGACAGGTTTATCTGCACAAGAATATATATTAGCAAAAACAATGGATACGGCAAAGGAATTGCTTGTTGATCCTACTAAATCAGTCAGTGATGTTGCTTACGCTTTGGGCTATCAATATCCGCAGTATTTCAGCAAGGCTTTCAAACGTGTCGTTGGATGTTCGCCGAATGAATATAGAACATTGAATTAGAGAAAATTTGATTTTATGACTGTTACATTTTGAATATTAAAAACATTTTTATGTTTTTAATATTCAAAAGAGTTAGTTGACAACATGAGAAATAAAGTGTATAAAATACTTTATCAGTTTCTTATTCATAACCCATTCCCATGCGTTTTTTTTAGTCTGTTCGTAGTCAGTTAAGTATTTTTTGACAACATCAAATATACCAAATATTATAATATATGATCCTTATATTTTTTTGTTATATTTTCTGTAATTTGGGTAATTATAACAGTAATTTATCTACATAAACGAAATGATTTGCCGGTTATTTTTGCAATATGGAAATAGGATAACTTGTGAGTAAACCATTGCTGGAATGGGTAAAGAGTCCGGGTTGTAAGAGTCCGGCGGTTCCTGTCAGAAGCGTTCCGAAAGTCCGTGAGAACATTGTGAAATGGTTGCAGGCACTGGGGTTTCAATAAGTGATAAATAAAAATCCTGAAGATTGTACAGGTGAAACATAGGAGGTTGTAGCAAATCGCCTGGAATTCAGGTATGGTAAGACAAATCTAAATAAAGCGAATATGTTGCGTAAACTCAGAATATCAGTGGCTGTGATTTTTTTTGCCCTGATCACACTTTTATTTCTTGATTTCACAGGAACCATACATGCCTGGTTTGGTTGGATGGCTAAAATCCAATTCTTGCCTGCTGTGCTGGCATTAAATGTTGGGGTTGTTCTGCTGTTGTTGATACTGACGCTGACGTTAGGAAGGGTATATTGTTCCGTGATCTGCCCGCTAGGCATTTTCCAGGATCTGGTTTCCCGGATCAGTGGCAGCCGGAAAAAGAAGAAATACCGTTTTACTTATTCACCTGCCCTCACCGGATTGCGCTACGGGGTTTTGGCATTGTTTATTGTTGCTCTGGTGGCCGGGATTGGATCGTTGGTTGCTTTGTTGGCTCCTTACAGTTCATACGGACGTATTGTTTCCAGTTTGTTTGTACCGATTTACCAGTGGGGAAACAACTTATTGGCTTATGGAGCAGAAAGAGTGAATAGTTATGCTTTTTACCGGACTGAAGTTTGGGTGAAAAGCGTACCTGTATTGGGGATTACAATGCTTACTTTTATAGTGATCAGCATTTTATCTTGGCGGAATGGGCGTACTTATTGCAATACCATTTGTCCGGTTGGTACTGTATTGGGTTTATTGTCCCGTTATTCCCTGTTGCGCCCGGTGATCGACACAACGAAATGTAATCAATGCAGTTTGTGTTCACGTCAGTGTAAATCAGCCTGTATCGATTCTAAAACACATCAAATTGATTACAGCCGTTGTGTGGTTTGTATGGATTGTATTGATACCTGTAAACAGGGAGCTATTCGTTATTCCAGACGCAGTAAGGTGCAGGATGCTGTAATCGGCAGAAATGGTGAGAGTGGAAAAGGAAATGTCCCTGAACAGATTGATGAGGCCCGCCGGAAGTTTCTTTCCATTTCGGCTTTGCTGGCTACTTCAACCCTTTTGAAAGCACAGGAAAAGAAAGTAGATGGTGGCTTGGCTGCAATTGCCGACAAGCAGGTACCGGTAAGGGCAACCCGTTTGGTGCCTCCGGGAGCGCTCGGTATCCGTAATTTTGCGCAGCATTGTACGGCTTGTCAGCTGTGTGTATCGGTTTGCCCCAATCAGGTACTTCGTCCTTCTGCCGGATTAG
>URJC01000121.1 GCA_900548135.1 uncultured Odoribacter sp.
GTACGATAAGTATAGGTTGCATCCTTTTCAACCAATGCCAACCAGGTCGTCAACGCCGGTGATAAAGTCCGGCTGACTTCGTAGGCATCATTCTTTGCATAACTATTGACAATAGTAGCTGTAGCAGAAGCATCTTCCAAAAGGATTTTCCCTTCCCCGATCTGAATATAACTTCCCTGTTTTTGAGTTTCATACCAGGTAGGAGTACCATTCAAAATGTCATCCGTCAATTTAAAAGGTAAAATGTGATTATTCACAAAATCAGTCAACGCAGAAGAGGCAACAGAAGAACCATTTAAAAGAATAGCAACATTTTCCAAGGTAGTCCCCGGATCATTAATAGTATATCCTACCTCTGCCAGGGCTGCATCCGAAGGAATGAATAAAGTCACTTCAGACTCCGCATTCGCCAAAGATGGGAGCAAACCAGATTTTGCCAGCATATAAGCAAATATATGATAACTCGGAGATTGGAATACCTGACGGGTAACTGCATTAAAAATAGCCGGAGCCTGAACTTTATTAATCCCAATAAAAGCTCCATTGACACACATCTCTTTTGCAACGGCATCCACATCCGGATCAAAGGTATACTTATATCCCCAGGAATTCCGGATGACTTCTTTAATCCGATCCGGGAAAGCCGGATTATTTACCAGTATGTGATTTTCCAACAAATAATACAACAACAATTTATCCATAGTATCATAAGAATCATACTGATCCGGAAGCGTAGTCTGGGGATCCTTCCAATAGTCCTGAAAAAATTCCTCCATCGCTTCGTTTGTGGGTATAAATGCATTATAAGCAGTTGAAAACTGAGGAGTTTCCCATACTCCATTACTGGTCCACTCATCAGCCAGACAAGATAACGGGAAATTTTTCGTGGATTCAGTTCCTATGGTAAACAAAGAATCCCCGACAGCCGCATATTTCTTTGAAGCATTTGCATTATAAGTAAAAGTCAGAAATTTATCAAAGATAGATTTGGCAATAGAAAACCGTTCATCATTCTCCATCGCTTCATAAACCGTATGAAGCGGCTCAATAACCTGATCTATTGTATACAAATAACCATTATCCGTTTCTATTTCATCACTGGTAAGCTGAGCATTTGCAGCTGCTATACCCCGTTCACTTTTCCAGGTTGAATTGGGATAAAAGTATTCGTAATTATAGCTTTCACCTATTCCCAAAGAAGAAAACAAGTTGGATGTAAACACCGGCAAATAACGGGTATTGCTATATACTTTCACATCCCTCCGCACTTTTTCATTGTAAAACGTACGAATAGGAGGTGTTACCACTGTTGGATGTTTGTAATTCACTCCAGGCAAATCTTCCATTCCTGTCTGAGGCTGAAAATTAGTCAATTCCTGACGCCGATAAGCAAATCTCATAATATGTTGCCCCACTAACTGACTTAATTCCACAGAGTCAATTCCGTCTAATCCATTGGCAATATTATGCTTCTTAAAATAAGCATTAAAAGCATCATCATCCGGAACAAAAAGCGTCGACAATCCCTTGCCATCCAATAAATCCCGATAACCGATGCGATTGATAGCATCCAGAAAAATCGTATAATTTCCCCGACCTTCCAGAATTTCATAAGGAGTGCCTCTCTTCAACCCATCTCCCGTCACTTCCTCTTTCTTTTTCCATTCGTCACTACAGGCATAAAATACAAATAGCAACAACATCACGGTTAAAATTTTCATATTTATTTACTTTGGTTATTGATATTTCATCACTACTATTAAAACGTTCGTTAAATTTTGTGATTCTCTGAAATTTAATGGATGTGATGAACGAGTAACAATGAATGGACATGGCTAAAGTTACCTTGAACTTAATTTAAGCGTATTTAACAGATTGAAAAACAGGATTTATTGAAAGGATGAATATTAAATGCGGAATAATCAGAATTGACAAAGCTCTTACAGGTTCTATAAATTTTATGAACCTTAAAATCTTGACAAACTTTTAACTAAAAAAACGAACGTTTTATTGTATTGCAAATGTTGGCACACCAAGCGTCTAACTTTTGTGTGTAAAAATATATTAAACGAAATACATTTGCAATAATCCTAAGTTAAAAATCAGATTAATTTAAAATTTATTGTCATTTCACACCATACTTAATTATCAATTTTAAAAACGATCTTTTATTTACTTAATAATTTCATATTAAATGTTAATAAATAACAATAATTATAAATTATTCAATAAAAATATTACCTCCATAATAGCTCTAAAAGAAAGGGGAAATTCAATTTTAACCTAAAATTAGGATTTCATTAAAAGTTTATTTGCCTACTCCTCCCCTCATACTACTTATTTCTTTTCTACAATAAAATGTATTTTTGTCATACAAAACTGCTATTTTTGCAGAAACAGGGCATTGCACCTATATATAATAAGGTATGGAAGATATACAAGCGATTAAACAACGATTCGAAATTATAGGTAATACCCCGGGCTTAAACCGGGCAATAGATGTAGCAACCCAAGTTGCGCCCACTGATTTATCTGTATTAATAACAGGTGAAAGCGGAGTTGGAAAAGAAATATTTCCACGAATCATCCATGCCTACAGCACCCGTAAACATGCCCAATACATAGCCGTTAACTGTGGTGCTATTCCCGAAGGAACTATTGATTCGGAATTATTTGGCCATGAAAAAGGGGCTTTCACAGGCGCAATTTCTGACCGTAAAGGCTATTTCGAAGTAACAGATGGGGGAACTATTTTCCTGGACGAAGTAGGAGAACTTCCTCTGCCAACCCAAGCCCGTTTGTTGAGAGTATTGGAAACAGGTGAGTTCATCCGGGTTGGTTCATCTAAAGTACAAAAAACAAATGTCCGCGTAATTGCTGCCACAAATTTAGACATACCTTATGCCGTAAAAAATGGAAAATTCAGGGAAGACCTTTATTACCGGCTCAACACCATCCCTATCAGCCTCCCTCCCCTCCGGGAACGCAAAGAAGATATTCCACTTTTATTCCGCAAGTTTGCTGCTGATTTCGCAGAAAAATACCGGATGCCGGCAGTAAAACTGACAGAAGATGCCATACAATTACTACAAACGTACCGATGGCCAGGAAACATCCGGCAACTCAAAAATGTTACCGAACAAATATCCATCATCGAACAGGAACGTTTAGTTAGTGCCAACACACTACAAAAATACATTCCTGAACATGATCCGATGCTCCCAACCTTAACTTCCAGTCACGATAATCAAGAAGCCAGTTTCGCTTCTGAAAGGGAGATCTTATACAAAATTCTTTTTGACATGAAAAAGGACATGAATGATCTGAAGCGGTTGGTTTACAATCTGATGCAAAACGAATCAACACCAGAAGAAAAGCCGGAACCAACAACCTCCATAGTCCTCCGGAATCTTTATGAAAAAGGTCCTGCTGAAATCGCTTCTGTTCATACCCCCGCATTCACCCCTGTAAATGAACATATTCAAGAATCAGAAGCTGTCATTGAAGAATCGTTCTCGATTGAAGAAAAAGAAAAAGAACTAATTATAAAAGCATTAGAAAAAAATCACGGTAAACGGAAATTAGCAGCCAAAGATCTTGGCATCTCTGAACGTACACTCTACCGGAAACTAAAAGAATATAATCTGGAAGACGAATAGGTGAAACCAAAAGTTAATTGTTCCCGGACAGTCTAACTTTTGGTTTCTAACCTTTAGTTTTTAGTTTTTTAATTCTATTTTTGTCAACAACATCAACAAATTATTATCTATGGGTAAAATCAAATACATATTTTTCATATTAACGCTTATTCTATGTTGTCAGACCTGTAAAATAGCTAAAGTAACTTATAATATGACAGGAGGTTCTCTAAGTCCTGAAATTAAAACTTTCTCAGTGGATTATTTCCCTAATAAGGCTCCTTTAGTTGTTCCTTATCTGAGTTCATCCTTTACGGAAAAACTCACAGAATACATCCGTTCTAAAACAGGATTGAGCCAACTTACAGACAACAACGGAGACATCCGGTTCGAAGGACAGATTACAGAATACTCCCAACGTCCTATAGATATACAAAAAGACGAAATTGCAGCTTCCAACCGCTTGACTATCGGTATTCGTGTAAAATATACCAATACAAAGGAAGAAGAATACGATTTCACTTCATCATTTTCTAATTATGCCGACTATTCAACAGATGCCGATTTTAACTCTATTGAAGAATCGCTTATAGATGAAATTCTGGAAAAAATCATCGATGATATCTATAATAAAGCCATTGTCAACTGGTAATGGTGTATAAAACAAATATAAAAATAAAATCATAATTGAGTGTGAAAAGTGAAAAACTGGCAGAATGGATACGCCATCCTGAAAAAATCGGAGCTGACGGTTTAAGAGAAATAGAAGAACTTGTCAACCGTTATCCTTTTTTTCAAACTGCGCGAATCCTGTATTTGAAGGTTCTCTACTTGCAAGCAGGTTCCCGTTTCCGGAATGAACTTAAAGCAGGTACTGTACACATCACAGATCACAAACAACTATTCAGGTATCTAAATAATCAGATTCTTTTCGACAATGAAATAGTCCAATCCATACATAATCCTTTAACTGACATCGCAGACAAACGGCTTCGGGAAATCAACGGACATCCGGAGGAGACAAATCAGGGGATACCTGAATGTTCTTCCCGTCTCAATACAACGGCTACTCAAGACTTTCCTTATATTTCATCTGATGATAAGGAAATTTCTCATGACAAAGCCGAGGAAAGTTCCGGACAATCCATCCCAGATCTTTCCGGAATATCCGGAATGATTTCCGAAAAAGAAACCCCATCAACACCGGTATTGTCAATAGATCTGGACCTACTGGAAGAGAATACACCTATTTCCAAGTCTGAAGAACCGAAAAAAGAAAGTTCGTTACAAACACCTGAAATACTGAGTGGAAGCTATCAACTAACAGAAAAACAACAACCAATATCCCCCATCACAGGGCAAGCCGGTAAAGAAAAAGGTCAAACCAGAAAACGAAAGAAAAAAGAAGAATTAATTGACCAATTTATTCAATCTGATCCTGTTATGCCTAAAATCAATACCTCAACCACTGATTATAGGGATTTATCTAAAGAAAATCCCTATAATCAGGAAGAACTTTTTAGTGAAACTTTGGCTAAAATATATGTACGTCAACATTTATACGAAAAAGCAATCGCAACTTATATAAAATTAAGTTTGAAATATCCGGAAAAAAGTGTTTACTTTGCAGACCGAATTGAAAAAATTAAAGAGAACATTAATAACAAAGAATAACTATGTACACAGCAATCTCTGTTTTGGTATTCATTATTTGCCTTTTATTAATATTAATCGTATTAGTACAAAATTCAAAAGGAGGCGGGTTAGCTTCTTCATTTGCATCTTCAAATCAAATTATGGGTGTTAGAAAAACGACCGATTTTCTGGAAAAAGCAACCTGGACCCTTGCCGGAACAATGATGGTATTATGTGTTCTGGCTGTATTTTTCATCCCATCTCATGAAAACGGAAATCAATCTGCTATTCAGGAACAGTTGAACTCACAACCAGTACAGCAACAAGCTATTCCATCTTTCCCAAATGTAAATACAGGTGAAGAGGCAACAACTCCGGCTACAACTGAAACTCCGGCTGAATAATCAGTCTCCGATCAGATATAAAATGTCAGTATGTCAGTCATACTGACATTTTTTATTTCCCTCTGTCAGCATTTTTCACCTGTCATACTGACAACAACACTTCACAATTTTATTTCATTTTCAACAAGTTGTATTCATAAATTGTAATATTCTCCTTCCGTCCAGCTTTTTTGGCACAGAAAATGATTCAAAAGGATGTTGTAACCTTAAAAGTGTTACAACCGTTTCAACTGTTACGAGTTTAGAAACTTTAAAAAGTAATTTTAAACAATATTATAAACTTAAAATTTTAACATTATGACACTGAGAACCGTACTTAACAAAATTATTGTTGAGCCTGTTGAAGCAGAAACTGTAACAAAAGGCGGTATTATTATCCCTGATACGGCACAAGAAAAACCCCAAAAAGGTACAGTCATTGCAACCGGTAAAGGCAAAGCCGACGAACCGATGGAAATAAAGGCAGGTGATACTGTATTATTTGGCAAATATTCCGGAACTGAGGTTCATATTGACGATAAGAAATATTTAATCATGAACCAAAGCGATATCCTCGCTATTCTTTAATAGACATTTACAATTAAAATTCAAAATAAAATGAGGTTATTGCAAGGTTTATCTTTTTATAACCTGACAAACCTTATCACTTTATAAATTAATTATCATGGCAAAAGAAATAAAATTCAATATTGAAGCTCGCGACCTGATGAAAAAAGGTGTTGATGAGTTAGCTAACGCAGTAAAAGTAACTCTTGGACCGAAAGGCCGTAACGTAGTTATCGAAAAGAAATTCGGAGCTCCTCATATTACCAAAGACGGAGTAAGTGTTGCTAAAGAAATAGAATTGGCTGATTCGTATGCAAATATTGGTGCACAAATGGTGAAAGAAGTAGCATCTAAAACAGGTGATGACGCAGGTGATGGTACAACTACAGCCACGATTCTAGCTCAGTCTATCATTAATGTAGGTCTGAAAAATGTAACTGCCGGAGCCAATCCGATGGAATTGAAAAGAGGTATTGAAAAAGCAGTTGCAGCCGTTGTAAAACATCTTGAAAGCCAAAAAGAAGAAGTTGGTAATAACTTCGAAAAAATCCGTCAGGTAGGCCGTATTTCTGCTAATGGAGATGAGACCATTGGTAACCTGATTGCAGAAGCAATGGAAAAAGTAGGTATCGAAGGAGTAATTACCGTAGAAGAAGCCAAAGGTACTGAAACTGAAGTTAAAACTGTAGGAGGTATGCAATTCGACCGGGGATATATCTCTCCGTATTTCGTTACCGATAGCGAAAAAATGATTTGCGAATTTGAAAATCCTTATATTCTGCTTTACGATAAGAAAATATCTTCCATGAAAGAACTGCTTCCTATTTTGGAACCAGTAGCACAATCAGGACGCGCTCTGTTGATCATCGCTGAAGATGTTGAAAGTGAAGCTCTGGCTACATTGGTAGTAAACCGTTTGAGAGGTTCATTGAAGATCGCAGCTGTAAAAGCTCCGGGATTCGGCGACCGACGGAAAGAAATGTTAGAAGATATCGCCATACTGACAGGTGGAATCGTAACTTCTGAAGATAAAGGTCTGAAATTGGAAAACCTGACAATCGATATGTTGGGCCGCGCTGATAAAATCACAATTGACAAAGAAAATACCACAATTGTGAAAGGCGCAGGTAAAAAAGAATTGATCCAGGAAAGAATTGAACAGATCAAAAAATTAATTGAAAAT
>URJC01000122.1 GCA_900548135.1 uncultured Odoribacter sp.
TGCAAATTGATATTCAGATGATAATCTCCATTCCAGGGAGTTTTAACAGTTCTCGCCCACAAACCTTGCAAATTCAATGGCAACGTATTTTCACGGGTTCCACTAATCATCAGATAACGGCCATATTGGAAATACAATGCGACCAAAGCAGGATCTTCCTGTTCTTTAAAACGTACCAATCGCCGGTCTGTCGGAATCGTATCCGGCATTTGTCCCAAATCCAGTTCTACACGTCCGAATTTCTCCTGCCATTTTGTGACATGACCTTCCACCAAACGCTTATAATCCAATTCGGTTACCTTATCCAGCAAATCCGCAACTTTGTCCTCAAAACCCTTATTCCATAAACTTGTACCTGCCGATACAAAAATATATGCCGTCGTAGCCCCTTTTACATGTACTTCTGCCGAATCTGCCACCAAATCACCTTCTTCCGCCAGTACCTTCATCATAGCCCGATACCGGTTACCTTTCCCATCCGTACCATTATTCAGCTGTCCTTCCATAAATACCACATCATCATTAGCATAACAGGTAAAATTTTCCGGACGGTCAATGGCTACATCAAAATCCAGCTTTTTCTTTTTATCTGCTGTCAATCGAATAACTACGACATCTTCCGAGTGGGAAACAAAATACTCTCTCCGATATTTTACGCCCCCTTTTTCAAAACTTGTCCATGCCATTGCCCTATCCAAAGAAAGCCCCCGTTCATATCCGTTATATTCTTCCGAAGCACTGTCCCGGAAAGAGTAACGCAAATGCAAATTCCCCAACAACTGAAAAGAACCATAAGGAGCGTCAGATCCGTTTCCATAATTGGAACCACGACCTCCGCAAGCAAAATATTTGTACATCAATTGCTGAGCCTGATCATTCTTTCCTTCCAGTAACATTTTCCGGATTTCTGGCAGATGCTTCAAAGCCTCTGGATTACGGGTGTCGTCAAATGTCCCAGACCACATCGTAATATCGTTCAGTATAATATTCTCTTTAAACACTCCACCATCGGGCATTGCTCCTAAACGTCCGTTTCCTAAAGGTAAAGTTTCCTCCCACATCCGGGCAGGACCGGTATACCACAATTTCAATTCTTGCTTTTCCTGACACGAAAAAATGCACAAACTCAAACAAAAGCACAAACATCCATATAGAACATTCACATTCATAACATCTTATTTTAGTTCGTCAAAGATAGAAAAACTTGCATAAATTGCTGTCTGCGTAACAAAAAAAAGCAGAAAGTAAAGCATAATATCTCCATATAAATCTCTATTTTTTACAAAAAAAGTCATTTATCGGCAGTTCATTCTTTCTGCCCTTACATTTTCATTCGTCAGTTCGCTTTATCCGCATCCGTCAAGCCCTAAAATAAGTGACAATAAAACAAATTGATACTTCATAACTATGGTGATGATTTCAAAATTCTCCCTGTGTTTTTGCAACATTCCCAGGATATCATACCGTAAAGTAGAAACAAAGGGAAGAGAAAGTATGTACTTTTGCCGCTCTAAAATTTTAGGATTGTTTATAGAAATTAACAAGCAACATTGTGAATATAAAAAAACATTTATGAAGAAACTTTTCTTATTGTCGCTGGCTATTCTTTTTGTTGTGCCAGTATTTGCTGAAGGATATCAGGTAAATGTCCTGAGTGCCAAACAAACCGGGATGGGACATGTGGGCACAGGTATGAAATTAGGAGCTGAAAGTATGCATTTCAATCCTGCCGGATTGGTATTTTTAAATAGCCATGTCGATCTTTCTGTAGGTTTTTCCGGGATCTTCTCACATGCCAAATATAAAAATGAAGACTATACGGCAAAAACAGATAATCCTGCAGGCACTCCGGTATATGCCTATGCCGGTTACAAAATATACGATAACTTAGCAGCAGGAATATCTTTAACAACTCCTTACGGCAACTCTTTGAAATGGCCACATAACTGGAAAGGTGCCCATTTAATTCAGGATATCTCATTAAAATCATATGTCATCCAACCGACTATTTCCTATAAAATAACAAACGGACTGAGTATAGGAGCTGGTCTCCAGATAGCCATGGGAAATGTAAAACTTTCCCGGGCCCTATTACCCGTAGGTTCCCTGATTCCCCTTTTAGGGGAAGATTACGCTGACGTCGTACCTGTCTCAGCCACTCTGGACGGCAAATCAAAAGTAAAATTAGGATACAATATCGGAGTGATGTATGACGTATGTGACAAAGTTACCCTGGGACTTTCTTATCGTTCCCGGGTACGGATGAAAGTAAAAGAAGGAACTGCATCCCTCGATTATGCCAGCGAAAGAATCAAAACCATGCTCGAAGCCACCGGCCAAATTCCTCCTTTGGATAAAGGGACATTTCATGCTCAATTACCGTTACCTTCCAATACCACCCTGGGAGTAAGCTACCGCCCGACAAACCGTTGGGAAATAGCGCTCGACCTGCAATATGTCGGCTGGAGTGCGTATGACTCACTAAATGTCGTATTCAACGAAAAAGTATTGAAAATTGAAGATATCAAAGCGGAAAAAAACTACAAAAATACCATGACCTACAGAATTGGTGCCAAATACGTCGCCACAGAACGTCTGGACGTTCGTATGGGAATCTACTACGACCAAAGTCCTATCCGCAAACACAACTATAATCCGGAAACACCGGGAATGGGAAAACTGGGATTTTCTACAGGTCTGTCATTTGAGCCCTATCAAAACCTGCAAATTGACTGTGCATTTCTATACATACAAGGAATCGGAAGAGATGGCTCATACCCTGACAAATACAGTCCCGACGGCATTTTCTCAGGACACTACAATTCATATGCCTTCTCGGCTTCGTTAGGGATTGCTTACCATTTCTAAGCCCTAACCATGCAAAAGTTCAGCTATCCGGTTAAACCGGATAGCTGAACTTTCAGATCTTAAAGCAATATTATATCACATAAATTGTTTCATCCATCACCCGAATCTCCTCCCCTTTACGGATCTTAGCACGCTTGCGAAGTTCTGTTTCCCCGTTACGCACCACCTCTCCCTCCTCGACCAATGCCTTCGCCATTGCACCACTTTCAGCAATCTGCGTCACTTTCAGCAACTTAATCAACTCAATATACTCTTCTGTTAATTCAAATTGAATCATAATACTTTTATAAATCATTCATTCCCTCCCAGAAATATACGGATCCCTAACTACAGTTTTTTTTCTTTGTTTCTCTATCTCAAAAGCTATCCGGTGACTTTCTAGTGATGAATCAATATTGGTAAGCAATGCATCCCCCTGCCGGGTCTTCACAGCATGTATAAAATCCCGTACAATCCCCTGATCAGCTCCTCCATGAAAATTACATTCCCCATAAAAGTCCGAAAAATCATACATTTCATCTTCCCTGTCCGCATGAAAGTGACGTACAGTCAATATTCTTTCATCACCAAACACCTCTCCCTGGCTAAACATAAAATGAGTACGCCGTCCCGAATCCTTCGTAAAAGCATCCATCGAAAAATTAACCGTTATACCATCTTCCAACAACATAGAAACCACCTGATGATCAACCACATCATTATCACAATGATATACACAACGTCCATAAGGTCCTGTCTTTAATTCCTGCAAAATCACAGTCTCCGGATCAGCTCCTTCCGGAATGTCAAAATGCCGTAACCAACGCTTCCGACGATAATACAATTCCAAAGCTGAATAAGGACATTCCTGTTCTACAACACAACCATCAGTGCAACGCAAACTACTCCCCAAAGGGGCATGTTCGGCCCGGAACCACTTCAGGGAACCGTAAGAACTCACTGCCAGGCACTTTTTTCCCGTCAACCATACCAATAAGTCTAAATCATGACAGGCCTTGGACAAAATCATGGGATTGGTTTCACCCTCTTTACGCCACAACCCGCGGACAAAAGCATGCGTCATCCGTTCTATCCCTACCGCTTCAACATGATTCACACTGATCAATTCACCTAAACTCTGATAAGCAACGACTTCCCGGAATTTTTTAAAATAAGGATGATAACGCAATACATGGCAAACCCCTACCACCCGCTGCAACTCATGCGCCCGCGACACAATAGCCATACATTCTTCCAAGGTCTGGGCTATCGGTTTCTCCAATAAAACATCATAACCACGTTCCAGAGCCAACATCGCAGGCTCATAATGTATATGATCCGGAGTACATATAAAAACGGCATCTGCCATTTTTTCCTGCCGCAAAAATTCTTCCCACGACTCAAAACAATTCCGCTCCTCCACCCCGCATTTTACTGCCAACTGTGTCCGGCGTATCCGATTAGGTTCCACTACTGCCACTACACGCATTTCCTGCGGATGCAACTCTGCATAAGCATTCATCCGGTTACCTGCGCCAATTGCAACTACTGTTACCTTTCCCATAACTAAACAATATTAATACATTTCCAGCATCAATTTTATAGAGCCTAGGTAATAATCTTGCCAGCCTTCTGTTATCTCCTCATATACCTCCTCAGGTATATGAGTATGTGTCAATTCCACAACTGTCCTGTCCTTCTCTTTCTTCAACGAAATCCGGACTACAGACTGTTCGGCCCGCTCTCCGAAAAACCATTCCTGCACCAAAAGACGATCAGGCACAACTTCCAGGTTGACTCCGGTGATATCTCCCTCCCACAAAGAAAATACATACCCTGCTTCTGCCTTCATGTCAGCCGGATAGCCACTCCATAATCCGATTTGGAAAGGATTGGTTAAAGCAGCAAACACCTCCTCAGGCTCAGCAATTATTTCCAGTCTATATTGAAAATCCATAATTAAAATTGTTATTCCACAAAGATAAACTTTCAAAGCTTAAATTTCACGTCCTGCCACAGAAAAAACCCCAATTCTCGCCTACCTGCCCCTCAAAAAATCCAGTTCCCGGTCCAACAGTCCGGTGTAGGGATATTGCAATTCTTCAAACAAATCCTTCACAGCCTCGGTTATTTCAATTTTCTGATAAAAAGAACCATGTACATAATTCAAATATTTCAGTACCCGGAAAGCATTAAAATGGTCAAAAAAGCGCCTCAAAAATTGCGTAGGGGAAGCACTATTGGCATTTGCTTCTCCAATCAGCCCCGCACCATCGATTTCCATCAGAAATTGCTGTATTCCAGGTGCCTGGATCGCAAAATAATTTTGTATACAAGGAGTTTCCACCTTATATAAATTAAATATTCCTTTAAAAAAATATTTCAAATCCCGGAAAGCTCCCCAATGATACACCGGGAAATTCCCCCCGTTCTCCACAATCTGACGCACAGCCTGCCCGGTTCCGAAAGGGGTTCGGGCAGAATAACGGGCAGAAGGATACACTCGGGTCGTATTCAGACAAGCATAACGTCCCGTAGAAATCAATTTCTGCAGAAAATAAAAATCCTCTCCAGCTTGCCTTTTGTTCATACCTCCCTGAGCAACATAATCAGAAGCCCGGACTGCAAAAGCAGAACCGATACAGTGAAACGCCCGGGGATGCCCGGTATAAGCCAACGCTTCCTGATAATAACGCAAGTACAATTCATATTTCACCATCGCCTCCCATATCTCCCCTTCACAATCTTCCAAACGATGGGCATAAGCGATAGAAACCCCGGCAACCGGATTTCGCCGGAAAAAAGCCAATACAGCATCTGTATAATTTTTTTCAACTAAGGTATCAGCATCCAACGACAATATGGGCTGTTCTGTTTTTTCCCTATGGTATAAAAACAAAGCAGCAGCATCCATGGCTATTTTTCGGGCCAATCCAACCCCAGCGAACCTGGCTGGTAAATCATAAGCTTCAATTACTTCTATACACACCTTTGCCTCCGGATGAGGCAAACCTGCATATTGCCGTATCTCTCCGGCCAAGTCACGGTTAGCCTGTTTAATACATTCGTCACAATTTTCACTATGGTTAACCACCACTATCACTCCCATATGCCCACAACAGCAGGAACAATGACATAAAGAATTCAAGGTAGCAAAAATATCCCGGTCATTGAAAACGGGAATAATCACAATAACTTCCGGATCATTCGGAAAATCCGGAAAATACATCACCTGATTCCTGTCAAAATATCGTTCAAAAACCTTCATACTGAATGACAATCTTGCTTTAACCCTGAATGAATCCCCTGTCCCCTCCCAATTCCCGAATCCACACCTTTAAATCCAGGTAAATAAAAAAAGGCTGATTACTCAGCCTTTTCCTACCATGCATCGCAATTCATTTCTTATTATCTTTCTGATATTCCTGATTCAAGCGATCCACCACATCGGCAGTGATATCAAAACCATCTACTGCATACAGCACATTTCCTCCCAACTGTGTACTCAAAACAATATCAAACCCTTTCTCTTTATTATAAGAAGCCAGAAAAGTGGTCAGTTTATCAAACAATTTTTTAGTCAGTTCATTCTGCTCACGAGCCGATTTATCAATCATTTCCTGCTGCAAACGTCTGAAATTTTCCTGCTTCACCAACAACTGATCCCGGGCATTTATAGCACGTGCTTCCGACAGAAAACCATTATTCTGCAATTTACGCTGAAATTCATTGGCCTCTTCATCCAAAGACTTTGCTTTTACATTCAATTCTGTTCTACGTTCTTCCTGCTTTTTTAAAAATGCCTCATTCAATTCAATCGCAAGTAAATACTTATTCATTAAAGTATCCGTATTGATATAAACAATTCTTGCAGCCCCGTTATTTCCTGCTGGTGTACTTACACGGGCAGAAGCTTCTGGTGCATTCTTCGGAGTACAACCGGAAAGAGAAACAGCAAGTATAGACATGCCCAACACTACATTCAAAACGATAGAAAGAGTCTTCATAAATTTGTAACTTCGTTAATAATATAATGAACATCAAACGCTTTTTTGCACCTTAATTGGATTAAATTCAAACGCATTTGTAATGCAAAGATATATTTATCTTCACTTAATTGTCTTTCTTTTTCCTTTTTTCTAAATAAAAAAGCTTCTTTAACAAATCAATTTCTTCCGGTCTCAGCCATTCTTTCTTCTCTTTCAAACGTTTCTGCAATTTCAACCATTTATAAGCTTCCAGAGATTCAGTTCCAATCCCGGCTTTTACATCTACCATTCCTTTCATCTCTATGCTACGGGCGTGCTCATTGATGGACATTTTTTGGTTCATGCCGGCATCCATAGACCGCACAGGAGCATATGCCTGCCTCAATATTCCGGCCATATTATTCCTGGCAATCACCATATTCTGGTGCCAGGAATCATCCCAACGTTTCAGAATCAACACTTCCGAC
>URJC01000123.1 GCA_900548135.1 uncultured Odoribacter sp.
GTATGCCGGACGAAACAGTTGAACAGATTTGTGCAGAAATTGACGAAGTTGTTGTTCCGGCTAATTACAACTGCCCGGGACAAATTGTCATTTCCGGTAGTAACAAAGGGATTGAAATTGCATGTCAGAAACTGTCTGAAGCCGGAGCCAAAAGAGTATTACCTTTGAAAGTAGGAGGTGCTTTCCACTCTCCTCTGATGGAACCAGCCCGGCAAGAACTTGAAACTGCAATTCAAAATACTCATTTCACTACCCCGGTTTGTCCTATTTATCAAAATGTAGATGCTCTTCCTTATACAGAACCGGCAAAAATCCAGGCTAACTTAATTGCACAATTGACAGCCTCTGTCAGATGGACTCAGATCATGAAAAATATGATTGCTGACGGAGCAACTTCATTCCTGGAAATCGGGCCGGGAAAAGTATTGCAGGGGCTGCTGAAAAAAGCCAGCGCAGAAATTGAAACAAACGGCATTCAATAATATCCAATAGCCTAAAAATAAGCAAGAGGTCCTGAAAATCAGGACCTCTTGCTTATTTTTACCCCTGCCTCCAACCATAGCATAAACAGACGAATTTATTTTAATTATGATTTTTGCATAAAATTGCGGAGTTTTCATTATTTCACAAACAAATTTTATATCTTTAGCCCTGTTGTTAATTATGGAACAAGTATCCCGAAAGAAATTATGCCCAATAAGAAACTAAAGCGCCAGCTAAACATTTCATTCAGATTGCTGATTATGCTTTTTATCTGCATAATCACGGTATATCTGTTTCCGAAAGTCGGAAGCTTTCAGTATGAATATCAGAAAGGTATGCCCTGGCGGTATGAGACTCTGCATGCACCCTTTGATTTCCCGATCTATAAAACTGATGATGAGCTACAGGAAGAACGTGAAAAAATCAAAGCAGAGCAAAGTCCGATCTTCAATCTGAATCCCCACACTGCTTCCTTTCAAACAGAAAAATTCAAGACAGCTCTCCACCCCTTTGACAACGAATTTACCAATACAGCTTTATCACGCATGGTAAACCGACTCAAAGAAATATATCAGGCCGGTGTATTATTACTTCCGGAACAACTGAATGCAGAAAAAATCAAAACGATAAAAATCGTTGAAAACAACATTGCGCAAACCGTAGACTTTCATAAAGTATATACTTTAAAAAAAGCCTATGCCACCTTAAGTGAAGAAATCAACCAATCAGGTCTGCCTAAATCTGTACGGGAAAAAATATTGAGTTTAAATTTAAACAACTATCTGCAACCCAACCTGGATTTTGATATTGCAAAAACATCTCAGGATCATATACAACACCTGAAAAATATTAGTCTGACCCAAGGAATGATCCAACAGGGAGATGTGATCATCAGTAAAAGGGAATTAGTGACCCCTGAAAAAGTAAAGTTGCTGAATTCACTGAAAACAGAATATCAACACAACTTAGGCACAACAGAAACCTATATGCGGACAATCGGCGGACAGTTTCTGCTGGTTGTTATGTCCTTGCTGATCTTTTCAATCTTCTTTTACTATTCTAAAAAGCGGATTTTTTACAACAACCGGGAATTCATCTTCCTGTATGGTTTATTTCTGGCCACCATCCTTTTAGGCAGCCTGGGGTATCACCAAAATATCAACATGTTTGCCATACCGGTTTTATTCTTTATCATTATCGTAAATATTCTGATAGGAAGCCGTTCAGCCTTATATTTATTACTCAGCAGTACTTTGCTCATTTCCTATTATGCACCCAATAGCTACATGTATGTCTTCATGCAAATAGCTGCCGGAATAGTAGCCATTTTTAGTTTATCTCATTTACAACGCCGGGGACAATTAATTCTGTCTATATTCCTTATATTCATCACTTATGCCCTGGTATATATTGCATTCATACTGACTCAGGAAGGAGAAATCAGGGTGACCCATTTACTGGGCCTTTTATGGTTGTTTATCAATTGTTTACTTTTGACTTTAACCTATCCGGTAATTTATATTTTTGAACGGGTTTTCGGATATATATCTGATATTACATTAATTGAATTATCGAATCCCAACCATCCGGCTCTGCGTAACCTCACGAAAAAGGCACCCGGTACTTTTCAGCATTCACTGATGGTTGCAAACCTGGCAGAAGAAGCCATTTACCGGATTGGAGGTAATCCATTACTGACACGCACCGGGGCTTTATATCACGATATCGGAAAAACCTATGATCCCATTTTCTTTATTGAAAATCAAAGTGGGGGTATAAACCCCCATGACCAATGTGAATTTGATGAAAGTGCACAGCATATCATCAATCATGTCACTAAAGGTGTTGAATTAGCCAAAAAATACAACTTACCTGAAAGCATAATTAACTTTATCCGTACTCATCACGGAAAAAGCAAGGTAAAATACTTTTATAATTCATTTAAAAACAAATATCCTGACCGGGAAATCAATGAATCTTTATTCACTTACACAGGGCCTGATCCTGTTAGCCGGGAATGCTCAGTTGTTATGATGGCTGATGCAGTGGAAGCTGTATCCCGAACTCTGGCAGTCAAAACAGAAGAAAACATCACCAAACTGGTCAATGACATCATTGACGGACAAGTTCGGGAAGGTCGTTTTGTCAATGCAGACATCACCTTTAAAGATATTGCTACTGTTAAAAAAGTATTCATTGAAATGCTTACCAATATTTACCATTCCAGGATTGCTTATCCCAAACTGGAAAAGAAAGAAGAAAATCAACATTAAAATCTAGGAATATGACACAGAAAGCCATCACAATCAAGGATTTAGCAGAAAAACTAAATATATCTGTATCAACAGTGTCACGGGCATTGAAAGATAATCCTGAGATCAGTCAGCAAACCCGGAAAACAGTCCAGGCTTTAGCCAAAGAACTAGGTTATAAACCTAATCCTATCGCAGTGGCTTTAAAAACTCATAAGAGTAATACCATTGGCGTCGTTGTACCTCAGATTGTCAGTACTTTCTTTGCTACGGTTGTAAAAAAAATAGAAGAAATTGCAGACCGCTATGGATATAATGTATTGGTCGCTTCTTCCAACGAAAGCTTTGAAAAAGAACGGAAAAATATCGATATTTTTCTGGCCAATCGTTGTGATGGTATCATTCTTTCCATTTCAAAAGCGACAACCTCCTACGAACACATTAAACAAATCCTGGATATGGGAATTCCTCTAGTGCTATTTGACCGGACAACAAAAGAATTAAATGTATCCAAGGTGGTCGCCGATGATGCAGACGCAGCCTTCAAAATTATCCAGCACCTGATTCATGGGGGAGCCCAAAAAATTGCTTTATTAACGGGGCCTGAACAATTGTCAATCGGAAAAAATCGTATGAAAGGCTATCTAAAAGCTATGACCTTGAATAAACTGGAAATCAATACAGACTACATTGTCCGTTGTGAAGACTTCTCTGTTAAAGCCGCCAAAGAAGCTACCCAGCGCTTATTGAGCATGAAAAATATTCCGGATGCCATTTTCGGTATCAATGATGACATGGCAATCGGTGCAATTGAAGCCATCAAAGATAAAGGATTAAAAATACCGGAAGATATTGCTGTTTTTGGTTTCTCAAATAGTAAACGTTCCCGTTACATGACTCCTTCCGTCAGTACGATTAACCAATTCCCGGAGAAAATCGGAGAAACCGCAGCAGAACTTCTTTTTGAACAAATCCTGGACCCGAAACATGCACAAATTCGCGAAGAAGTAATCAACTGTGAATTAATTGTACGTGAATCATCAGATCGTTCATATCTTTAAATAAATTGATAAATAAAATAAATAAAAGACAAAAGAATCGAAAAGTCCTTTTGTCTTTTATTTTTTTAAGTTTCTTTTGAGATAATCAAGCGGTTAAAGATTGTTAAACCCTCATACATTAACAGCTTCCTGATTATATTTGTTAGACAATATCAGTTGCGTCATTATATACGTCACAAAAAAAGAGCAATATGGATGTAGTGGTAGAAAACCTGACAAAATCTTTCGGATTCCAGAAAGCAGTGGATTCCGTAAGTTTTAATGTTCGTCAAGGAGAGATTCTTGGTTTCTTAGGCCCTAATGGTGCCGGAAAAACAACCACTATGAAAATCATGTCGTGTTTCCTGTTTCCGGATTATGGCAACATCTATTTCGGGAAATATTCAATCCACAAGAACGCCCATAAAATCAAACAATATATCGGCTATTTACCAGAACACAATCCCCTTTACGAGGAAATGAATATTATAGATTTCCTGAATTTTATAGCTCATATACACAATATTCCCAATTATAAAATCCTTCCCCGGGTCATGGACATGATCCGGATGTGCGGACTAGACAATGAAAAGCACAAGACTATACGTGAATTGTCCAAAGGATACCGTCAGCGCGTCGGACTTGCCCAAGCCCTGATACATGATCCGGAAGTCCTGATTCTGGATGAACCTACAACAGGACTAGATCCCAATCAAATTATAGAAATCCGGGACCTCATTAAAAATATCGGCCGGGAAAAAACTGTAATCATGAGTTCACACATATTGGCAGAAATTGAAGCAACTTGTGACAGGGTGCTGATTCTGAATAAGGGGAAAATCGTAGCGAATGGCACTTCTGCAGAATTGCGCAGAAAATCGAATACAGACAAGCTGCTCAAAATAAATATCATAGGTGCAGCAGACACAGAGGTATATGATGAACTAGCTTTAATCCCTGAAATAGAAAACATTACTTCTGCTGAAAATCATCATTTTGATATACAATGCAGCCGGGATGCAGCTATTGAAAAAATAATTTTCGAGCTTTGTAACCGAAATAACTGGTATATCGGAGAATTAACACCAATAGAAACACGTCTTGAAGATATATTCCGTGAGGTGACCCAAAATTAAACCAATTATGAATACAGTCAAGATTCTCATCACTAAAGAATTAAATAATACTTTCAATTCTTGGAGTATCTATATTGGGTATATTGTTTTCTTCTGTATATGCGGATTTTATACCTGGCTTTCCAGTAACAACATATTTTACCTGGGACAAGCCACCATGATGCCCGTATTTGTTATCATCAACTGGACTCAATTTTTCATGATACCAGCCTTAACGATGCGTAGCATTGCAGATGAAAAACGAAATGGCACTATAGAACTGATGTTAACCAAACCGATAAAAACGGCCGACCTGATCAGTGGCAAATTCTTTTCCAACCTGATCATAACCACCATGGCCCTACTCCTAACCCTTCCTTATTATATCACTATTTCTATGTTGGGGGTCGTTGATCATGGAGCTATATTTCTAGGCTATATCGGTCTTATAGGAATGAGTGCATGCTACATCAGCATCGGTATTTTTGCCTCTTCCCTTTCCCGTACAGCCGTGTCAGCTTTTTTCATCAGTTTCGGTATAGCACTTTGCTTCCAGCTTCTATTTGGTATGCTAGCCAATCAGATTGGAAGTGGATTTATAGCCACTTTTTTCGGATATTTATCTATGGAGGAACACTTTGACTCTCTATCACGTGGTATTTTAGATTCAAGGGATATCATTTATTTTATATCCGTTTGCGCCATATTTCTTGCCCTTTCTAAATTCTTTATTTGTAAGAGCAGATTTTAGCAATCTAAGAAGGAGGACATCATGAACAAAATTATAAAAGATATTATTTACATACTTGTAACAGTACTGGTCATCAATGTACTATCTTGCTTTTTGTTCTTCAGGTGGGATTTTACTGTCACAAAACGCTATTCTTTAAGTAAAGTCAGTAAAAATATTATCCGCAACAACAACGAACCGGTTGTTGTCGATTTTTATGTAACCGAAGACCTTCCACAAGATATAAAAAAATTAGCTAAAGAATTTCAGTCCCTATTAAAGGAATACAAATCTTTGAGCAACTCTAATTTTGTTATCAATATTATCAATCCGGATAATACAGAAAAAGAATTTAAGGCAGCACAAGCGGGTATTAAACCGATTTATAATGAAATTCGGGAAAGAGACCTGGAACAAATCCAGCGTATTTTTATCGGAGCAGTTTTTCATATCGGCCAAAAACAGGCCGTCATTCCTAAGATCAATTTCGACACCCCCCTGGAATACGAAATAACCCGTCTGTTTAAACAGGCTGCTGACACGTTAAAACCGACCATTGGTTTCGTGCGGGGCCATCAGGAAGCGACCTTCAATCACATTCCGCAATTAATCAACGAGCTTTCACATTTAACAGAAATGAAAGTGGTGGATCTGAATTCCCCCCAATCACTCAATGACTGTAACGTCATTTGTATTATAGATCCGAAGGATAGTTATTCTGCTTATGAAATAGACAGATTAGACAAATATCTGGACAAAGGCGGACGTTTATTTATTGCCCTAAACCATGCAATAGGACAATTAGGCGACCGGAACAGCGGATACATTAACCGGACAGGGCTGGAAGATATGCTTGAAAAAAAAGGCCTCAAGATTAAATTTGATTTTGTCGTTGACAACAATTGCGGAACCATAGCTATCAACCAACAATATGGTTTTATTAATTTTCAAAGCAATATCAGTTTTCCCTATATCCCTTTTATCACCAATTTCAGCAAACATATCATCACCCATGGCCTGAAATCCATGTTATTACCGTTCGCCAGCAGTATAGAACAAGTCAAAACACATACGCCCTATATCTTTACTCCCCTGGCTAAAACCTCTGCTATATCAGGAATACAGCAAGCTCCTGTATTCTTTGATTTCCAAAAACAATGGACCCAAAGTGATTTCAACCATCCTCATAGTATCGTAGCCGCCTTGCTGACCAATGAGGACAATAACAGTTCCATTGTCACTATCACGAACGCTAATTTTATCAGTGATGACATCATATCATCCGGTCCTACCGATAATATAAACTTTGCCGTCAATTCAATCGAATGGCTGGCAGATAATTCAGGATTAATTCAACTCAGAAACAAGTTTACTACTTTTTCTTTTTTAGAACCTTTAAACGAAAATAGCAAGGAATTTCTGAAATACCTCAATTTTCTGCTTCCGATTGTGTTAATTATTACAGCTGCGCTCCTGCATTACAGAAAACAGCAAAACAAACGGAACAACCGTTCCCGTCCAGGTTATATCGATTAAGACAAAGTGGATTTTATTTTATCATAAAGTTCGGGACTAACCGGAGTTAAAGGCAGGCGTAAATTATTGTGCGCAATAATACCAGCCGCATGAAGCGCAGCCTTTATACCCGCCGGGTTACCTTCTTGAAACAATAATTGGCAC
>URJC01000124.1 GCA_900548135.1 uncultured Odoribacter sp.
AAGGATAGCAGTAAAACAAAAATAGAAGAAAAAACAAGCGCTTGTGTGATGTTAAGGTTGGCAATTCTGGGTTTACCGTGGGCTAGATGAATGGAAGCAACCACAGATGCCCCTACTCCGAACATCAGGCCTATGCCAGTGGTAATCATGAATAAGGGTGCTGTGATGTTAACCGCTGCCAAAGCGTCACTTCCAATTCCTTTACCAACGAATATACCATCAGTGATGACAAATACGGCTGAAAATACCATACCTACTACTGTGGGTAATAGTAATCTCCTAAAGAGTGTGGAAATGTTTGTTTTTCCAAAATCAATGCTGTCTTTCATCTTTTCTCCCTTTATTTAATTGCGCTGCAAAATTAGGATTTGAATAGCGTAAAAAAGTTATCAATTGGTAATTTCTTTTCTTTTCCGGACGATCTTTCCTGGGAAATAGAAATAACGTATAAGATAGGGATATCTGGAACCAAATTGAGAATTCAGAGTAGAATTGTTGAACTTTGTCAACTGTTTTCCGTTAAATATGAAAAATGGCAAGTATTTATATTTTGAAGAGAACCTGAGTTTGATGAAACAACTATCCTTGAAATGAAGAAAGTACTTTATATCGGGGATGAGACGTATATACGCCAGTAAATATAGGAATATTTTGGAAAAAGAGGGTGACTAAAAAGTCTTAGTCATCCTCTTTTTGTCCATACTTCTGATGGAGGTTTCTTTCGAATATTCGATTCTTAGAGGGATGTTTTGACTTTTTAGCCACCCCCTGGATAGTTTTTCCCATTTTTCAGGATTGCTTAAATGCTTCTATTAATTTGGGCAGTAATGACGGGAGGGTGTGTTCGCATTGGGCTGTATAAAAATTGCTGTCGATCGTAGCGGCTTCATCTGTTGGAATCCCTTTTTGAATAGCTGGTTTTGCTAACGGATGGATAGCTAAATGTTTACCTTCAGTGATGCCTGCAATTTCGAAGATAAGGCCGGCTGCACAATGCCCCGCTATGATTTTCTTTTTATCGGCGAATTCACGGAGAACGGTCAGCAAATCTATATTATAGGGCTGACTGACATTGTTCTGAAATACCGGGACAGCATCGCCGCAAGAAAATACAAGTGCATCATATTCATCTGCATGTCCGGGTAAATTAGCTATAACATCATCTGTTTGAAGTGTAATGCCTGAATTTGTTTTAATGGTTGGAGTATCAGATACGGCGAATACCTTATAGGAAATTCCTTTTTCGAAAAAGGTTTCAAGATATTGGAACAAACCGAATCCGTTGACCGGATTTACTGCTAATACTGCTACTTGCTTTGCCATGATTGTAAATTTATAAATGAAACAATAGTTATCTTTAGTAAGTTTATTACTTTTGTGATGCTAAGATAAAATGTGTTTGAATGATAAACAAGAACGCACTTGAAAATTAGTTAGTTACACAGATGTAACTAATGTTGTTACACAGTTAATTAGATAAAGTTAAAAAATGCAAAATTTTCACCATGGGGATAATTGTCCTATACGGGATATATTGAGTCGGTTAAGTAGTAAGTGGGCTATGTTGATATTGATCACTTTGAATGCAAACGGAACGATGCGTTTTAATGATATACAGAAAAGTATTGGTGACATATCCCAACGTATGCTTACGGTGACTTTACGCACACTGGAAGCTGATGGTTTGATAAGCAGGAAGGTTTATCCGGAAGTTCCTCCCCGGGTAGAGTATTGCCTGACAGAAAGGGGGGATAGCTTGATCCCCTGTTTGGAAGGTTTAATAAATTGGGCGTTGGATTATATGCCGCAAATTGTAAGTGAACGTGGAGAAAAAGAAATAGTTTGAAAATGGTCCGGATCTTTTCTATAGTTGATCCGTATAATTTTATAACAGGAAATAGGTAAGATTTCCGGAATGATCAAATGGATTGAATGTATTTGATTGAGAGTTATGCCATAATTAATTATGGGGAAGAGAATTTAGAAATGCAATTAAAAACTAGAGCTTGCGTTTTTTTCGGAAATCGACAGGAGAGATACCTGAACGGTGTTTGAAAAATTTGCCAAAAGCAGATTGGTCAGAAAAATGCAATTGTTCAGCTATTTCTTTGATAGACAGATCCGGATGCTCCAGTAATGCTCTGGATTCGCAAAATAACCTTTCGAAAATAAATTGATAAGGGGTACGACCCGTCAGGCGTTTAATGATCAGTGATAGGTATTGAGGGGTGATATTCAATTGTTGTGCATAAAAGGAAACCAAGTGTTCCTGGCGATAATGCTGCATTAAAAGATCGAAAAAATTTTTTAGGATGTATTCGTAACGGATTTGGTGAGGTTCATCCAATAGGTCCCAATGGTTTTCTATCCAAATGTTACTGATTTCAAGCAAGAAAGTCATAAAGACAGTTTGGATGATTTCTTGTTTTAGGTGATGGTGGGGCAGATTCATTTTTTTCTGAATAGTGTGTATGCTTTCAGATAGAACCAAATATTGCTGCTTATTCAACTTGTTGACTTGTTGTTGTTGTAACATCATTTTGGCGATGTGCCTGTACATTTTATCCGATGCTGGCAAACTGTCTAAGAAAGATTTGGTGATTAACAATAGGTTACATCGAAAATCAGGACTGATGTCAACAAGTTGACTAATGTATTCCGGAGCCAGTACCACCAGAGTCATAGATTCTAGCGTATGTTTTTTTCCTGCGATCACTATTTTTCCAGTACCGGCTTTTACCAGCAGATAGAGAAATAGGCCATTGTACCGGACTGGAATACGGGAGAATTTTTTATATGTAATTGATAATAAGACAATACCTTTGTCCCGGATAAATTCTGCGTCCGGAGAGAAAGTAAAATCATTGCTGTTTGGAACGGGGGTATTCTGCATAGCACAAAATTAGGTAAATTTTGGAATTAGTTCCCAAACGAAACCAACAATAAAAAAGTAATGATTTTTTCAGATAAAACCAATTGCATAGTGAATGAAACTTCTGCTTGTGGGGAAATCGGGAGAACTTTGTCATGTAATTTTATTTGAAAGATATGAAGAATTCGAAATCATTTTTACTTGTATTGTTAGGGATATTGGCTGCTTTCGGGCCTTTTGTGACAGATATGTACCTTCCGGGTTTACCTACTATGACCGATTATTTTAATACAACAGCTTCTATGGTACAATTGGGGATTACGACGGCTATGTTGGGGCTTGGAGTGGGACAGCTTCTCGTTGGGCCACTGAGTGATAAATATGGCCGTAAATTACCCTTGATGTATTCATTATGGCTTTTTATCTTTTCGACAGTGGCCTGTATTTTTTCCTGGAATATAGGGGCATTTATCTGTTTCCGTTTTTTACAAGGGATAGCCGGTGCCGGAGGAATAGTAATTTCCCGTTCAGTTGCTACAGATTGTTACGCAGGGAAAGAGTTAGCTAAGGCCTTTGCTATGATTTCTGCCGTAAATGGTCTGGCTCCTATTTTAGCTCCGGTAGGAGGTGGGGTCCTGTTAAAATTTACTAGCTGGCTGGGTATTTTTGTATTCTTATTGGTTTTGGGATGTATATTACTTTTACTTTGTTTGCGGTTGAAAGAATCTTTACCCGTTGAAAGGCGTATTACTGTTCCCGTCTTTTCTTCTTTCCGAACTTTTATCCCTCTTTTGAAAAAACGGATATTTATGGGGTATGTACTGATTCAGTCTTTTGTGTTCGGTATGATCTTTGCTTATATTTCTTCTTCTCCTTTTATTTTGCAGGAACATTACCGATTGTCTCCGTTGGGGTATAGTTTGTGTTTTGCGGTGAATGCTGTGGCTTTGATCCTGGGGACAACTTTTGCCGGGCGTTTTAAAAGTGTACGGCGGGGGATGGTATGTGGGGTTGTTGGTGCGTTTTTATTGTCTGTATTTACAGGGTTGACCCTATGGTATGAAATGCCGATTATCTGTTTTGAAGTAGCCCTCTTTTTGAATCTGATTTTTGGGGGCCTGGTATTGCCAACTTCTACAGCACTGGCTTTGGATACTGAGCGTCAAAATGCAGGAACTGCTTCTGCTATTTTTGGAGCTGTTAGTTTTCTGGCCGGAGGAATCGTTTCGCCTTTAGTTGGGTTAGGGAATATATTACAGACTACTGCTATCATTATGGTGGTTTGTTCCGGAATTGCTTTATTGTTGATTCGGAAAAGACCACAAACTACGGTGTAGCAGGCGGAGTATTACAAATTAAGGAAAGAAGCGGTTAGGGAGAATGGTTGTCAGGAAACTGATTTTTATGCGGATATACTGGATAGTTTACTGATTTTTTCTTCATTGAGAAGCTCTGGTAAAAAGGTGTATTATTGTATGAATGTGGCTTTTTTCACAGAATTGGTGGAGAAAAAATCAGATGATCCGCAGATTTCGGATTTTCTGAAAATGCTTTGCAGGAGGTTGAATAGGAGGATAATCCTCTGTTACTTGTGTGGGAATAAAAGAATAACGGAAAGAGAAGTAAAAATGGAGATTATTGAACAATTGCGGCCTTTTGTGGTGAAAGCAATACAGCGAATAGAGAAGTTTTGTTATATACCGGATGAAAACGGGCATGCGATCGCTTTTATGGGAATTCAAGGTGATAAGCTGGAAATGCTGTTTGTACATTCCCTCTGTCAGGCCCGGCGGGTGGGAAAACAATTGGTGGAATATGCAAAATGACAGTTGGGCATCGGTTATGTTGATGTGAATGAGTAAATTTTGCATGTGGAGTGTTAAGTCCGCTTAGAAAATGAAAAACTTCTTAAGTTCTTTTCTGATTCTTTACTGTTTAGGAGGAAGTTTTTAAGGAATCGTATAGGTAAATTTGTTGTCCTTGATGAAGCGAAATGCTGTGGTGTTAGCAGTATAGCTCGGGGAAGAAAATTTGAAAACGAAACGGGAATAAAATTAAACATGATGACTAAGAAAATTTTATGGGGTGTTGTATTATTCATGTCTGTAGCCGGGTTTGTAAAAGCGCAAAGTGGAGGAATACAATTTGAACAACAGAGTTGGAAAGAAATATGCCAAAAGGCGATCCGGGAAAATAAATTGATCTTTGCTGATTTTTATACCGAATGGTGTGGACCTTGTCTGGCAATGGCAGAAGAAGTTTTCCCGCAAATGCAGGTGGGAAATTTTTATAATACTCATTTTATAAATGTGAAGCTGGATGCAGAAAAAGGGGAAGGAAAGGAATTAAAGGAAAAATACAAAGTTGTTTCTTATCCGACTTTTCTGTTTATAGACCCAAGGACTGAAGGGGTGGTTCACCGTTCTTCTTCCCGACAGGAAGCAGAAACTTTTTTATTTACGGGAAAATCAGCAATAACTCCTTTTTTACGTGCTCCTTATTTAGAGAAAGAATATAGCTTGGGAAACCGGAGCAGGGAGTTGTTGAGTGATTATATGGACTATTCAGCCTCTGTTTACAAGCGGGATAAAGTGGAAGAACTGGTGAAAGAATATACTGCAAAGGCTGATTTTTCATTACAGCAACCGGAGGATTGGAACGTATTTGTAAAACATATCCATGGTATAGCCAACCCACAGTTTCAACAATTGTTAAACCAAAAAGAGATATATCAAAATTTATACGGGATTGAGGTTGTTGACCAGAAATTATATAAGGAATTTAATTTGAGTCTGGATATAGAAGCTTTAGAAAAAGCTCCTGATTTTAAAGGAAAGGATTTTTTGTTGAAAAAAAATCGGGCAGAAGGCTTATTACGGAATAAAAAATATGTTGAGGCTATTCCGTTATTGGATACTTTGGTAGCTGACCCAGGCGAGTTCCAACCGGAATTGTGCCATTACCTGAAATTTACAGCCCGGTCAGTTTTGTATGGGGAATATCCCGGATTGTGGTTGAAAAAATGCGCTGAATATGCCCAATATGTTGCTTATAACAGCCCTGACCGTCAGGATGCCGGAATACATTATGATTATGCATTGATACTGGAAAAATTGATCCGTAGTGTTCCTGAGGCAAAAAATTATTTTCCGGTATCCATTGTTGAAAAACCACAACATGGAGTCAAAGATTATTCTTTACGTTCGCTTAAGCTGAAACAAAAGCCTAAAAGATAGGGGGTAAAGCTTTTTATATTCATTGTGATCGAAGTCCTGCTGTGTTGTTTTAAATTTTGAAACATGTTCCCTGATTTACCTGGGTTTTTTCTTATTTTTGTCAAAAGAAAAATGGAAGACCTTGTAAATTTGAATTAGCATGGAATATAAGATTTTTGTCAATAATCCGTGGCAGGAAAATACAGTTGTGTTGTATGATTCATCAGGAGAGGCTGCGGTTGTGGATTGTGGATGTTTCAGCCGGGGGGAAGAACAACGAATGAAGGATTTTATTACTCAAATGTGTCTTAAGCCGGTATTGTTATTAAATACGCATTTGCATCCGGATCATGTTTTGGGAAATAACTTCATGAAGGATACTTATCATTTAGCAGCCAAAGCTGCCCGGGAAGATGAGTTTTTGTTGGCTCATGCGGTGGAATATGCCTCTATGCTGGGAGTTTCGGGAATCACTCCTCCTCCGGTTATTGGGGAGTTTTTAAAAGATGGAGATAAAGTAAGCTTTGGAAAATCGGAATTGCAAGTGATTGCCATAGGAGGACATTCTCCCGGGGGCCTTTGTTTTTATAGTGAAACTGATAGGTTGTTGTTGTCCGGCGATGTTTTGTTTGCCGGGAGTGTCGGGCGCTCAGATTTACCGGGAGGTGACGGAAAAGTACTGATTGAGGGTATTCGGGCAAGACTGTGGGGGTTACCGGATGATGTAACCGTTATTCCGGGGCATGGACCGGTAACGACCATTGGAGAAGAAAAAAAATATAATCCTTTTATGAGATGAGAATAGGGATTATTGTTGCCATGAGTGCCGAGTTCCGGTTAATGGAGGCTTTATTAGGAGAAAAACAAGAGTGCAGGGTGCATGGATTGCGTTTTATGCGTGGGCAGATTGGAGTAAAGGAAGTCGTGCTGATGCAAACGGGGATAGGAAAAGTTTGTGCTGCAGTGGGAACTGTCGAAATGATCCGTCGTTTTGCTCCGGATTGCATAGTAAATACCGGAGTTGCGGGAGGTATAGATACCACACTTCGGGTGATGGATTGTGTGATTGGCAAGGAAGTGGTGTATCATGATGTGTGGTGTGGAGAAGGGAATGAAGTGGGGCAGGTGCAGGGAATGCCGGCCCGGTATCTCGCTGACGAAGGTTTGATGCGGACGGCCCTGGCGGTTG